>DDSL01000039.1:852-2739 GCA_002343825.1 Chthonomonas sp. UBA2391 | reverse complement strand
TCAAGAGAGATGGGGTGGGTGTGACGGCTCCGGTGGTGAGTCATGTGACCGGATCGACCACGACCGACATCACTCCGGGGATTGGGCAGAAGGTGGGTAGCACGAAGACTTACAACCATAACGGCCTAAAGGGCGTGGAGGCGCAGTCGCAACCGGCTTCTGGCTTAAGTTCGACAAGGGTCTATGACGGCCCGGGGGTCGGTGGTTTCTAGCACCGGAACCCACGCCGGGCGGTTCGGCCACGGCGGGACCACCCGGAACCGGCGGTCCGGTATATTCTTAAGCATTCCATGGCCCACCAGACCGTTCACGTCGTTGATTTTGGCGGACAGGCCGCCCAACTTATCATCCGCAGAGTGCGCTAGGCCGGAGTACACTAGAGTTCTTACACGCATGGAGCCACCGGCTTTCACTTAAGGGCCACGGGATCCGTTAATTCCCACGGAAGCGTCAATGGGGAGGTCACTATTTCTTGGATTTTTCGAATCGTGAAACCTTTAACTTGCTGCTCCTTGCTTGGGGGACAAAGGCGCTTCTGCTCTCGTTCGCGGCGGTGCAGCTTTCCCGGAAGGTGAAGCCGTGGGTAGCCACGATCAAGAAGCAGAGTGAGAACATTAACGGCGCGAGCAGGATGACTGGCCAAAGCAAGGTGCTGAAACCCGCTTTTGGACCAGCAATGTTGAGTTGTGTTCCCGCGATCCCGGTTGCGCTGGTTTCGTTGTGGCTTTTGGATGCGTCCGGGGCACCGGTCAGCTTTATCGGCCCGGCCGGAATGTTCTCCGTCATGGCGATCCTTATGCAAGCTCCGTTGGTCTACATTCAGATTCAAGAGTCGGCCAAAGTTGAACCGAAGGATCCACGCGAGGGTCGCCACGGAAATGATTGAGCTAGTTCTAGCGTTTTCGGTAGTAGGAGGGTTTTTCACACCGATCTTAATAATTTGGGGAATGCTTCCACTGTTTGTTCCCATTTTGCTCACTTCTTGGATTTTATCGGGCCAAAAACCCGTAACAAGGGGAGCTTGTTGGAGAGCGGTAGTCGGCATTCTTCCTTACTTGGTACCACCGGCAATTATCGGTGGTGTGTTGTACTTTATGGCAATTCCGGTGATGCTTCTTTGCCCTCCGATTAGTCTTTGGGCTCTCTTGAATCCCTCCAACGAGGGAAGTTCTAAGAAGTTGCTGTGGCTTTTGCTCGCCCCCTATTTGATCTTGCTGATTCTTCGCATCGTCATACCAGGCAGACTCGTCTTCGGTTAGGAAGCGTGTCGATCATCTCGGCCCGCCGTAGCCGTTTCCGGTGATCGGCCCAGAAGTCGGTTAAAATTTCCGTCGGAATCCGGCCCTCGGGCGGGTATCCTCTAGACCCATGGGCGAGGGACGGCGTTTGGCAGGGCCGATGCGTCTCTCCTCCTAGAGAAATCCCATGGCATCGACACGCTACATCTTTGTGACCGGGGGAGTCGTCAGCTCCATCGGAAAGGGCATCGCGACCGCCTCGCTCGGTCGTCTCCTCCGCAATCGAGGCTTCACTGTCGCTCCCGTCAAGCTGGATCCCTACATCAACGTCGATGCCGGAACGATGAACCCCTACCAGCACGGCGAAGTCTTTGTGACCGAAGACGGAGCCGAGACCGACCTCGACCTGGGCCACTACGAGCGGTTTATGGACGTCAACTGCTCCCGCGGGAGCAGCGTCACCACCGGAAAAGTTTATCAGCACGTCATCGAAGCCGAGCGCCGCGGCGACTACCTCGGCGGGACGGTGCAGGTGATCCCCCACGTCACCCAAGAGATCAAGCGGCGCATCGTCCAGATCGGCAAAGAGCAAGAAGCCGATGTGGTGATCGCCGAGATCGGGGGAACCGTCGGCGACATCGAGTCGCTG
>DDSL01000039.1:0-826 GCA_002343825.1 Chthonomonas sp. UBA2391 | reverse complement strand
GCCGACCCAGCACAGCGTCATCAACCTCCGCGAGATCGGGATCACGCCCGATGTGCTGATCTGCCGCACGGAGATTCCCATTCCGCAGGACGTGAAAGAAAAGATTTCCTTGTTCTGCGACGTCCCCAGCCGGGCGGTCATCGAATCGCTCAACGTCGAGACCATCTACGAAGTCCCACTGAAGTACGAGCAAGCTGGCCTGGGCGACCTGGTCACCGAGCGGCTGAAACTCGAAAGTCCTCGGCCCGACCTGAGCGAGTGGGAAGCCCTGGTGCAAACGCTCAAGAATCCCAAGCATGCTTGCAAGATCGCCGTCGTCGGCAAGTACACCAGCAACGGCGACGCCTATAAGTCGATCAGCGAGGCCCTAGTCCATGCTGGCATTCCGAACGACGCCAGCGTCGAGATCGAATGGATCGAGAGCGATACCTTGGAGGGCGACGTGAATCCCCGAGAGCTGCTGAAAGACGTGGACGGTTTGGTGGTTGCGCCAGGCTTTGGTGGCCGTGGGATCGAAGGAAAGATCGAAGCCGTGCAATTCGCCCGCGAATCGGGGCTCCCGTTCTTGGGCATCTGCCTGGGGATGCAGATGGCGGTCATCGAATTCGCCCGCAACGTCTGCGGCCTTTCGGGCGCCAATAGCGAAGAGGTCGATCCAGCGGCGCCCTATCCCGTCATCCACCTTTTGCCCGAACAAAAAGATGTGGAGAACAAAGGGGCCTCGATGCGTCTGGGATCCTATCCCTGCAATCTGACCCACGGATCGCGATCGGCGGAGCTGTATGAGGCCACCAGGATCGAAGAGCGCCACCGCCACCGCTACGAG
>DDSL01000004.1 GCA_002343825.1 Chthonomonas sp. UBA2391 | reverse complement strand
AGGCGGCTGTGCAGATAGAAAACGTCTCCGGGATAGGCTTCTCGTCCGGGCGGGCGTCGCAGAAGAAGCGAGAGAGCTCGGTAAGCCTGGGCGTGCTTCGAGAGGTCATCGTACACGACCAGCGCGTGCATGCCGTTGTCTCGGAAGTACTCCCCGATGGCAGCTCCAGCGAACGGAGCCAGATATTGCATCGCGTTCGAGTCGCTGGCCGAGGCGACGACGACGATGGTGTATTCCAGCGCGCCGTTCTCGCGAAGGGTTTCAACGACGCGGGCCACGTTCGACATCTTCTGACCGATGGCGACGTAGATGCAGAACATCGGACTTCCGCCCGGCTCGTGACTGCTTCGCTGGTTGATGATCGTGTCGACGGCGACGCTGGTCTTTCCTGTTTGGCGGTCGCCAATGATCAGCTCCCGTTGGCCTCGACCGATGGGGATCATCGAATCAACGGCCTTGATTCCGGTTTGCAGCGGTTCCTTCACCGGCTGTCGGTCCACGACGCCGGGAGCGGTGGTTTCAAGTCGAATAAAGCTGTCGCTGTTGATCGGTCCCTTGTTATCGATCGGCTGGCCGAGTGCGTTCACGACACGTCCGAGCAGACCCTTACCGACCGGAATTTCGATAATCCGTCCCGACTCGCGGACCGGATCACCTTCCTTGATGGCGGTGTCTTCGCCGATGACAACAGCCCCGACCGAATCCTCTTCTAGGTTCAGAGCCAAGCCAAACACGCCACTGCTGGGGAACTCAAGAAGTTCGCCCATCTGGCAGTCTGGGAGACCATAGACGCGGGCGATGCCGTCGCCTACCTGCAGAACCGTGCCGACGTGTTCGGTTTCGGCCTTGCGCTCGAACTTATTGAGTTCCTGTTCGAGGATCGATGTGATTTCTTCCGGTCGAATCGCCATAACTTTAATTCTCTTAAGCTTGCTTTAACAAATCGTAAACGAGTTTCTCTTTCATGCGGGCGAGAGAGCCCGAAACGGTGCCGTCCATCACGTAACCGCCCACTTCCACCTTCACCCCACCCATCAAGGAGGGATCCACCGCGACCTCGGCCTCGACGCGCTTCACGGTCGCGGTCTCAATCTTGCGGACGATCGCACCCAGGTGCTGATCCTCGAGCGGCAGAGCGGAAGTGATCCGTACCCGCAGAACGTTTTCGTGCTCTCGATAGAGTCGCATGAATTCGTCGCGCACGGGGACGATCAGGTCTTCTCGACCCTTCTGGAACATGAGACGAATCACGCCCTTGCTGAGCGGGCTGATCTGAGTTCCAAAGGCGGAATCCAGAAGTCCGAGTTTAGAGTCGCGGGAATGATCCGGACTCACCAAGAACTTGCGAAGACGTTCGCTCTGGACCATCGCATCGGCGAGTCCATTGAGATCGTCGCGCACCGCGTCGAGTGCGTTTTGCTTCAGCGCCGCTTGATAGAGCGCCTTGGCATATCGTCCGGCGACGCGGAGGTCGATCATCGAACCGGCACCTCAGCCTTTTCGATGAACTCTTCGATCAATTTTCGGTTGCGAGCATCGTCCAAGTTCTCACCGATCAACCGTTGGGTGGCCGAGAGCGTCAGATCAACGGTCTTGAGTCGGAGCTCGGTCATGACCCGCTCGCGCTCGCTGTCGATCTCGTCTTGGGCGCGCTTCTTCATCTCTTCGGCCTTGGCCGAAGCATCGGCCATGAGTTGCTGCCGCATCTCCTGGGCCTTGCGGACCTCTTCTTGAATTTGGACTCGGGCCTTGGCTTCAGTTTCGGCCAATTGGGCTTCATAGTCTGCCTTCATCTTGGTCATATCCGTCCGCAGGGTTTCCGCTTCGGTAAACGTCTGCTCGAGATTCGAGTTGCGCTCGTCGATCGCGTCCTGAAGGGGCTTCAGATAGAAGGACTGGATCACCGGGAAGACAATCAGCAGAACCCCGATCACGGCGATCGTTTTGCCGGGCTCGATGTTAATGCCTTGTTCGGCGAGGGTTTGGAAAAACCCGATCTTGACGTTCTTGTAGACGTAAAAGCCGCCAAACATCAGCCCAAGGCCGATGACCAGCTTTACGATAAAGGGGACGCCGCCACTCTCTTTATGTTCTGCGCTCATGAATGTTGAATTAGATTAGAGAAAATCGCGAATTGGGATGGAGTTGGAGTTCGGGACACCTCACCAAAGGCGAAGAGTCCCGAACCAGGGCCTGAGTGCCCCTTTACTTCATCTGGACGAACTGGCCGGCCAGAACGAAAGCGGTGAGAAGGAAGACGAGTTCGATGAACGCCATAGCGATCAGCATGGCCGTTTGCATCTTTCCGATTGCTTCTGGTTGTCGAGCCATGCCCTGCATCGCCGAATATCCGACGAGTCCGAGGCCGATAGCGATGCCGAGAATTGCGAGTCCGAGTCCGAGTCCTGCCATGATGGTTTCCTTATGTTTTCCTTGTGTATTGAGTGTTGAGTTTGTTGAGTTGAGTCGAAAATCGTGGGTTAGGCGTGGGCCGGAGCACCCGCCGGGGCGTGGTCTTGATGGTGGTCGTGCTCATCGCCGTGGTCGTGATGGGTGACCAAGGAGAGATAGACGCAGGTCAGAAGGGTGAAGACCAGCGCCTGGACGAGGCAGGTCAAGAGCTTGACCGGGATCAAGAAGGCCCCAAACGGAATTCCGAGGTAGCCACCGTCACCCAGGGGGATGATCTTGGAACCGAGGTCATTCATCGCGTTGGTTGCCTCGTGGCCGCCGTAGATGTTCCCGTAAATCCGGACGCTGAGCGAGACGTTCTTCATGATCTCGGAGATCAATTCGATCACAAAGATCATCGCGGTGATCGGGATGAGTGCGACCCCAAGTTTCGGACCGGCGAAGTGGCTGAAATGTCCGAAGACCCCATTCGCCCGGATCCCCTCATACTGCACATATCCGATGCTGATGAGGGCCAAGGCGAGGTTGAAGCCAAGGTCCATCGTAGGGGCATACGGAAAGAACAGCGAGATCAGGTTACTGAAGAAGATGACCAGCCAGAAGCCAACCATGATGGGCACGTATTGGCGACCATGGGCGCCGATGATGTTGATGCACATCTGGTCGATGAAGAGATAAAGCTGCTCGAAGCGGCTGGTGAACCAGTTCTTGAAGACGCGCTCCGAAAGTCCCTTCTTGGCCAAAGCCAGAGTTCCGAAAATCGCCGCGAAGAGGATCACCAAGTAGACCATCAGGCCCACGAAGGAAGTTTCTTTGTGACCGCCTCCATGCGATTCCGACGCTGCAAACAGCGCGCCGCCAATTTCGAATAATCCCCTCATACCGTTCGATCGTCGTGGGCACCCCTCGTGGCCACCCACCCGATGAGTCCGCAGTATACCAAAACCATCGCCAATGCAAAGGGGAGGGGGGAGGCCGAGGGAGCGGTACGCAACCAAAGCCAACCCAGCAAAAGTGCGGGCGGCTTCAGCAGGGCCAGCATCCCCCAGAAGAGGCGCTTCTCAGGATTTCGCGAGTGAATGAACTCAGCAATCAGTGCGATCAGGGCCGACAATCCAATGGCGGAAAAGGCCCCCACCACGAGTCCCACGAAAAACGAGATCATTTCTGTGCGTTCTGGCGGTTCAGCAAGGTGATCGTATACGCCACCGCGATCCCGAACCCGATCAGCCCAAGCCAAGTCTGCCAGGTGTTCCCCCCTCGGGATCGATCGATGAGCCAACCCACCCCGAAGAAGGCAATCGGAACGCCAACCAGGGTGTAAGACAGCTGCAGCCCGAAAGCGAGCCCCCGGTTCGCACTCAATGAAGAAGATGAAGTTTGCTTCTCGGGAGAGAGCTTTGGAGTCACGTCGCGCTCCGTGGCCCGGCCTTTGGCAGATGCCGCCTTCGCCTCCAGATCCCGGATCTTGGATTCAAATTCTTGATCGATCCGGTCTGCTTCTTCGCGAAACTGGTCACTGATCCTCTCTTGCGACGCATCGTCGGGTCCGGTCATGCTTGTTATTGTACGTGAACGCCTCGCCCGTCTCTCGCCTTGCGACCGAAGTCCAATTCCTCAAAGGAGTCGGACCCAGGTGGGCTTTGGGGATGCACAAGCTGGGCTTGCGGACGGTGGGCGACGTGCTCTTCCACTTCCCTCGCCGCTATGAGGACCGCCGCAACCTCCCTCCGCTCAAAAATCTTCGGGCTGGAGAATTTGCGACGATTCGAGGGGTCATCGACCGCGTCGAGACCCGCCCAACCCGCGGCGGGAAAGTCCTCCTAAAGGCCAGCGTCACCGACGGCACCGGATACTGCACCCTCGTTTGGTTCAACCAGCCCTGGATCGCCAAGCGGCTTCAAAACGCCGAGAGGGAGGTCATCGCCTACGGGATGGTGCGGGCCAATGACATGCGTCTTGAGATCCATGCTCCCGAGCTCGAAATGCTCGATGAGGAAGAAGATGCCGAGGCCTTTGCTCGCATCGTCCCCGTCTATGGCCTGACCGAGGGGATCCCCCAATGGCTAGTCCGAAAAGCCGCCGCCAGCGCCATTGAGTATTTTCTGGACGCCGTCGAAGAGCCACTCCCCAAACTGTTCCGAGAGGAGCAAGACCTCACCGGACTCCGCTGGAGCCTGCGACAGATCCACCAACCCGAAACCATGGAGGAGCAAAAGAAGGCGCGCCGCCGCCTGGTCTTTGAGGAGTTTTTCTATCTGCAGCTCGTGGCCCAGATGCGCCGGCTCCAAGCCAAGCGAGAGGTCGGAATCAAGTTTGACCCGGCGGCCACCGCCGACCCGACCGGGCTTTTTGGCGACCAAAGGCAACGCGGCATTTGGGAAGAAATCCACTCCATGCTTCCCTTCGAACTGACCGGTGCCCAAAAGCGGGTCATCGGCGAGATCATGGCCGACATGGAGCGCCCCCACCCGATGAACCGCCTGGTCCAGGGCGACGTCGGCTCGGGGAAAACCGCCGTCGCGGCCTGCGCCATGCTGCTGGCCGTCCGCAATGGGTATCAGGCCGCCATGATGGCCCCCACCGAGATTCTCGCCGACCAGCACTATATCAATCTCCACCGCCTTTTCGATCCGCTGGGGATCTCCGTACAGCCCCTCAGCGGCAAGCTCCCGGCCCAAAAGAAGCGCAAAGCCCTGCAACAAGCCGAATCGGGAGAGGCCCGCATCGTGGTCGGCACCCACGCCCTGGTTCAAGATGGAGTCAAGTTCCAACGTCTTGGGCTTGCCGTCATTGATGAGCAACATCGCTTCGGTGTGCTCCAGCGGGCCGCGCTCCGGGCCAAAGGCGAGGTGCAACCCGATGTTCTGGTCATGACCGCCACCCCGATCCCGAGGACGCTCACGATGGCGGTCTATGGCGACCTGGACCTCAGCATCATCGACGAACTCCCCCCCGGCCGCACCCCGATCAAGACCCACTGGCGGCGCGCCCACGAGCGGGAGAAGGTCTACGACGGAGTCGAAAAGCTCCTGGCCGAAGGTCGTCAGGCCTACTTTGTTTGCCCAATGATCGCCGAGAGCGACAAGATGCAGACCCAAGCCGCCGAGGACCTGCATTATCGGCTGAGCAACCAGGTCTTCCCCAACCGCCGCGTCGGGCTGCTCCATGGCCAGATGAAGGCGACGGAAAAGGAGGACGTGATGCTGAAGTTTCGGGCCCACGAGCTCGATATCCTCGTCAGCACGGTCGTGATCGAGGTCGGGGTAGACGTCCCCAACGCCAGCGTGATGGTCATCGAGGACGCCAACCGCTTCGGCCTTGCCCAGCTCCACCAGCTCCGGGGCCGGGTCGGCCGGGGCCAGCACCAGAGCTACTGCATCCTGGTCGGTGAACCCACCAAAGAAGAGAGCGAGGAGCGGCTGCGGATCATGACCGAAACCACCGACGGCTTCCGGATCGCCGAGGCCGACCTGCGGCTGCGCGGCCCGGGCGAAGTCGCGGGGACCAAGCAGAGCGGAAACCTGGACTTCAAGATCGCCGACCTGATCCAAGATTCGATCTTGCTGGAACAGGCGCGAGGGGCCGCTCTGCACCTTCTAGAGCGCGACCCCGAGCTCGAACATCCCGACCACAGCCGAATCGCAACCCGAATCCGCGATATCCGCCGAGAATCCGCGCTGGCGACGATTTCATAACTCTAATTCGCCGCAAGGGTAACCAGGATGTTATCATGCGCCTTTCAAGGACACACGCGGAAACTAACCCCCACGCTTTGGGCGACCACCTAACTAGTCCCCGAGTATCCCCTCCCGCGGGCTCAGCGGTTAGTTATGGCTTTAAGCGTCGCGCCCGTCTCAAAAAAACGTCAGAACTGACGCCAGCATCTCTGCACAACATTTCGAGTGGTCGTGCCATTCGCCGAATTACAGTTTGTAGAAAGTCTGTTTCTTCAGGAGTCATCGGACTCGTTGGGTCACGGTCCGTGAAGGTAGTTATTCTTTCGTACGCTGTCAACAATTCGTCCAGGATCATGGGATGAATCTCATCACGTCGTCCAAGATCCCTTAAATCAACCATTCCACCCCTGATTTCCGTCAGTAGAGTGATGATCTCAGCGTAGCTTTTTTCAAGCGGGTTGTCACTTCGACGCAAAGATTGCAGTTCAACAGCCACCGAGATCGGGTTGTCCACGTCCTCTGGGTTCCCTTCCACGGATTTTATTTGTCTAATTATTTCCTCCTTCGCCTTTGCAACACTATCTAAATCCCTATGATCGACATGAACTGTTCGGCTAGCGGCGATATCGAACGGTATAGGTTCCGTCGCATTAATAATCTGGACCACGGGCTTCTTTATGGCATGTCTCAACGCCAGCTCGTAGAAAACATTAGGATTTCGGCCTGAAAGATCCGCAATCACGAGCGGATCCTCTACCACATGTTGAATCACTTGAGAAGTAATTAATCCGGGCTCTGATATCTGGTCTGCTCTCAGCGGCTCGTACCCACATTCGCGTGCTGCAGGAGTAATAAGATGATTTAGAATTTGGTCAGAACGAAGCCTGATGTCAGAGCCTTCGTTTCCGATCGGTGCAATAACAAAGCAAACCTTTGGTGCTTTAGCGTCGGGTGAACTCATGTTTGGACTTGTTGTTCAAGGATATTGAAGTATACCAACGTTTCGAGACACTGGGAAGGGATCGAGCAAATACTTGCACCCAAGACACGAGCGCAACTATTGCCGGCGACTCGGTCAGCCCTCATGATTTTGGTCGAGAACAGCTGAGGCGATCATGTCCCTAGGCATCGTCTCGATGGCCCGCTACGGCCGAGGGACGCGGATGGGCATGCGGACGGCGTCGGGGCGGAAGTCTCCTGGCGTCAGGACCACTGCGTCCAGATCGAGGTCCGAGGGGCGGCGAGACCGAACGTCCAGCAGTAGCTCCGCGGGTTCTTGGTTGAGCTGAAACTCGCCAAGCCGGTACCAGGCGAACCCGCCGCCGTAGTAGCTCAGCGCTGGTTCCGATATTCGCAAAACCCGGTCCCCGACCTGGGCGACCACGGTGTCCAGCTGATCGACCGGGATCCGCGCCGCGATCCACAGCGAATGCAGCCCCGGCACCTTGGCCCGGACCATCCACTGGGCCGTCCGAGGAGCGATGTCGCTGGGGATCTCGGTCCGCAGCCGCAGAACCCCGTCGTTGCTCACCCCAGGAACCTGGATGGCCTCGCTGAAGGAGTGGTTGGCCGTACTCTCGGCTTCGATCCACAGGAAGGAGCTCATGTGCGTGCCCACTCGGGCGAAGATCCGCTGAATCTCGCGCATCGCCTCCCCGGGTGCGGCGGCAAAGGCGTCCATGTTGTCGCCCATCCGCACGATCTCTTGGTCGGCGTTCGGGATCGCGTTCCCCCCGATCTGGAAGAAAGTCTTGAGGTCGGCGACCACGGCATCAAAGGCATCGACCGGCACCGGGGCTTGGTCCAGCCCTTCGATCAGCAGAGGGGTGGAGCTCAGGTCCAGTTCGATGATCCCGTTTTTGGCGACTTTGGGCTTGGGGTCGGTACCGTCCAGGGTCCTGAAGATCGCCGCCGCCGGATCATTCGTGCGGATCTTGGTCCGCACCGGTCCGATCGTGCTCCAGAGCGCAAAGTAGGACCGGCCCTCGCCCTGATACCGATAACCGGCGTAGTTGGGGCCGAGGTCCAGTCGGTCGCCTTCTCCCGATCCCGGCACCCACCATCGCCCGCCCGGCAACATCCGCACCGAGGCCGGATTCGCCGACCCTTCTGGGTAGGCCACCAGGCTCGGCCGACTTCCCACGCTGGCCGAGGTCAAGGCCGACCGCACGGCCGTTTGCCATGCGCCAAAGGCGGCGGGATCGGCGGTCTGGGCATAGAATCCCCGCACCCCGAGCGAAACCGCGTCTCGCGCCGCCTGGCCGACGATCTCACCGGGAACGTCCGATTGCAAAACGTGGTCTGTTACCCACTGCAGCCCGGGCTTTCTCCAGGCCGAAAGGGTCGCGCTGGCCCGAGAGACGTTCTCAAGCTGCTCATCAATCGTCGCGCCACCCATCCCCGACGCGATCCCGCTTAGAGGCGAGGCTGAACCCGCATAGGGTCCCCACCAACCGCTCCATTCTTGCAGGATCGGGACGTTCCAGGTCCGCTGGAGCATCTCGGTGATCCTCGCCGTCCGCTGGCTACCGACCAGGGCCATGGCCTCCCACAGATCCCGCCACTGCGTCGAACGTCGCTGGTCCACCGGATAGATCGAATCGTCTTTGGGGTCCCAGAGCGCACCCACACCGCGGCTGCGCGTCCAGAGCGGAACGAGGCGGGCGAGGTCACCAAACTCGGTAAACGTCGGCCCCGAGATCATCCACGAACGAAGAGCCGCGTTGACCGTCGTGTACTTGCGGCGCAAAAACGACTCGAGTTCCATCCGGAACCAAGGGTCGGTGGGGACAAACTGGGGCTCAGCAGCCGGGTATCGGGGGATTGTCCCGAGCGGATTGAGGATGCCCCGCAATCCGGGGCCGGGCTTGACCTGCGAAAGGGTCCTCACTAAGCTGTCGCGGTGTCGATCCATCCGCTGGCCAAAGTCGACGTAGGGCAAGCTGGACTGCTGGGGATAGATCAGGGCGACCATCTCAAGCCCCGAGTTATTCGTGACCGTCGCCCGCAGGACTCCCTCGGAGATCGGAACCCGCTCGGTCGTCACCAGCGATCCATCTCGGCGATCAGCGGTGACGATCAGGGCGTGTTGGCCACTGGGCAAGGCGAGGTCGATCCTTCGGGTCTCAGTGATCCCGGTGATCCGCAGATTCTCCGGCTCGATTCGCACTCCCTGGGCCATCGGAGCCATGCTGTCGATGGCGACGACGTAGGTCATCCCCTTCTGCTCCAGCGCTTCCAAGACCTCGTTCCAACCGCGCCCCGAAGCCGGAAGTTCAACCAGAACCTCTTTGGCCCCCAGAGAGTGAGCCCGTTCGACTTCGGCCACGGTCCCCTCGATGCGGAGTCCAGCGGGAAGATAGGGTTGCCCACCCCAGATCAGGGCTCCCCCGGCAGAAATCGTCCAAGGTTGGGAGCTAAGGAGGGCGACGGCCAGAGTCGAAGCGAGCATGACGTCTCTTGAGGGTACCCGTCGGGCCCTCCACCTACTGGACGCCATGCCGCTACCGAGAGGTTCGGCCAATGCGTAGTCGTGTTAAGGTTTCGGGAATCGTTTGGATTTTGTGACCTCTTGCCCGTACAATGGATTTCGGTGACCCGCACGAAATGCGCCAGAAAGAGCCATCCCTAGATTTGCTCAGCCAATACGAGGCCGAAGTCGCTCGTAAGTCCAAGCAACGCAAGGTCGCTTATGGGGTCGTCGGGGTGACTTTGTTGGCTGCGGCGGTGGCCGAACCGCTGCTCTATCGCAGCGAATACATCCTTGGCGGCACGGTAGGTGTCATCTTGATCGCCATCGTTTTGGGCATCATGCTGGCCTATTCGGGGGGCATCTTCTACCTTTCTTGGAGCTATGCCGACGCGGTTCAGCGCAAGGGTCAGGTGCGAGTCCATCCGTTGCACATCCTGGCGATCTTAGCCCTGAGCGGATTCAGCGCTTTGTTCTTGGCGTCCGGAACCATCCGCGAAAAGGTAACTCCTGTTTTTTGGATAGCTTTACTTTTTGTGGTCTGGACAAACATGTTGCCCGCAATTCTTGGGTATGTCGCCAATTTTTGGTCCAAGGGCACGCGCAAGCCCTAAACTCTTGGGTACACATCCAGGTATGAAATACCGCTCGCTTGGTCGAACTGGCGTTCAGGTGTCCGTAGCTTGCCTCGGAACGATGACCTTTGGTTGGGAACCCGACGATTGGGGCACACACGAAAAAGATTGCGGCAAGATCGTCGACAAAGCCATCGATCTCGGCATTAACTTTTTTGATACAGCCGACATATACGCCAAAGGGACCAGCGAAGCGATTCTCGGAAAATGCCTTAAGGGAAAGCGCGATTCGGTCGTGCTCGCGACCAAGTGTCACTTCAAGATGGACGATGCCGACCCCAACACGTTTGGGAACTCCCGGCGGCGCGTCATCCAGGCCTGCGAGGATTCGCTCAAGCGGCTCAAGACGGATTGGATCGACCTCTATCAGATTCACCGTCCTCAGCCGGAGGTCCCCATCGATGAGACGCTCCGCGGATTGGAGGACCTGGTCCGCGCTGGCAAGATCCGCTATGCGGGATGTTCCACCTTTGCCGCCTGGCAAGTCTGCGAAGCCCACTATGTCGCCCGCGCCCTCGGCACCAGCGGGTTCGTGTGCGAACAGCCACCGCTCAACCTCCTCGACCGCCGGGTGGAATCCGAACTCCTTCCCTTCTGCCGAACCTACGACTACGCGGTGATCCCGTGGTCGCCCCTGGCCGGAGGTCAACTTTCCGGGAAGTACCTCGACGGCAAACCCAGCGCCGGACGATATGTCAAGTCGGACCCCCAGAATCGCGTCAACCGAACGACGACCGAGGCCATCCGGCGATACAAGATCATCGCCGACCGCTATGAACTCACCTTGACGGAACTCGCACTCGGCTGGTGTGCTAACCAACCCGGGGTCACAGCGCCGATCGTCGGAGCACGCACGACTTCTCAGCTCGAAGAGGCGGTCAACGCCTGCCTTGTGGTTCTGCCCGAAAAGGCTCTGGAGCAGATCGACCGCGTTGTTGGCCCGGGCGAGCACCTCGTCGACTACTACCGGGCCAACTTTGGACCGAACAAGCGGCCGAACTGCTAGACCGGCTGGATCAACCGTTCGACCTCGAGGAAGGCCCGGACCACCTCGGGGTCGAAGTGGGTCCCCGCCCCGCGCTCAATTTCCGCCCGGGCTTCGTCCTCATCCCAGGCATCCCGCCAGTCACAGTCTTGGACCAAGCTATCGTACACCTCGGCAACGGCCAAAATCCGGGCCGAGAGAGGAATCTGGACCCCCACCAATCCATCCGGATAGCCAGAGCCATCCCAACGCTCGTGGTGGTGTCGAATCGCCCCGAGTTCCAGTCCCAAAATCTCGCGGGCAAGCAGAACGTGGCTTCGCAAGATTTGAATCTCGTCTCCCGAGAGCGGATCGGTCTTCGCGAGCAGGCTCGCGGGTAGCGAAAGCTTGCCGATGTCGTGGAGCATCGCCGCCAGTCGCAGGTCCCTTAGATCTTCTTCGGGCAACCCAAGCCGGTCCCCGGTCGCGACCGAATAGACGGCAACTCGCTCGGCGTGACCGGCTTGCCCCGACGTGTGGGCCTCCAACTGGGCGACCAGCCCGCGAGCTCGCACAAGAGAAATCAAGTCAACCTCCTCAGGACGGCTCCGGCTTGTTCGAGTTCTTCCGGCGTCGCGCCTCGGGGGTCCAGCCAAAGTGATTTGTCCTGGATGTGTCCGATGATCGAGATCTCCGAGTGTCGAAGTTCCTGCGAAAGCCGCGCTGCATCCTTGGTGAAGACCGCGCACCAAGTCTCGATCCCGATCCCCGGCGCTGCGCCGCTCCCGACTTCGGTCAGGCTGGGCCGCACTTCCCCGCCCAGTGCCTTGGCCTCGGCCTCCACTTGGGCCAGAGGTCGCAGCATCGATTCCCAGAAAGGAGTTTCTCGCCACCGACCCGATCGATACAGGTCCAAGGTCGCGGCGAGTGCCGCGAGGGTGAGCTTATCAACCCGGAAGGCGCGGGCAAAGGGCCGCTTCCGGACCTCGGCGATGGCTTCCGTTTGCCCCAAAAGGATCCCCGCCTGCGGTCCCCCGAGGAGCTTGTCCCCGCTGATGCAGACCAAATCGGCCCCGCTTGCCACGACCTGCGGGGTCGGCATCTCGTAGGGCAATCCGGCCTCTCGCCAATCCACCAACAGTCCGTGCCCCAGGTCGATGACCGTCCGGACTCCAGCATCGCGAGCCGCGGCCACCCACTCCGCATAGCCTGGGGACTCGGTGAAGCCGGTGATGCGGTAGTTGCTCGGATGGCACCGGAGCCAAGCCGTTGCCCCCTCGACGCCTTGATAGTCCGAGATCCGCGTTCGATTGGTGCACCCTACCTCCGCGAGTTCAACACCACTCTGGGCCATCACTTCGGGCAATCGGAAGGCGCCGCCAATCTCGATCATCTCGCCTCGGGAGACCGCGACTCGTCCCCCCTCGGCGAGAGCGTTGAGAGCCAACATGAGAGCCGCGGCGCAGTTGTTCACGACGTATGCGGCGGGTGCCCCGGTGAGCTCACAGAGCCGGTTTTCCACGTGGTTCTGGCGGTCCCCACGGTGCCCGGTCTCGATATCGAATTCCACTGCCACCGCCGCGCTCGCACGAACTAGGGCCGCCTGCGCTTCGGGGTGTAGCCGCGCCCGGCCAAGACCCGTGTGCAAAAGCACTCCCGAAAGATTGATGACCTCGGGGAGCGGCGCCATCCAGCGCGATGCCAAGAGGGCTTCCATGGCTACCCGATCCACGTCGTAAACCTGCTGATCGCGGCACCGATTCAGGGCCAAGTGGATGGCGTCCTTTCGCCACGCCTCTGGAATCCTTTGAAGGTCCGAGTGAGCCATCAGTTCGTGAACCGAAGGCGGATAGCCCTTATCCACAGAGTGCATCCCCCATCGGCCACAATCCGTCTAGGAATAAGATGTACGCTCCGCCGCCCTCCATGCCCCCCGCCAAAAAGGGTCTTAACCCGTTGGTCATCATCACCATTATCCTCCTCTTGATCGTCGCGCCGTGTGTGATCGGAGGAATCCTGGTTGCAAACATGTTCCGCGGACTCGGCAAAACGATGAACGAAACGCTCATGCCGACCGTGAGTTGCGCGATGAACATTGAGGCCGCCCGAGATGCCCTTCTGGCCTATGCCAAGGAGAACGGAGATAAGCTGCCCCCGGCCGAAAACTGGCAAAAGACGATTTACCCGTACTACGAGAAGGCGATCGGACCCAAGATCAGCAAAGAAAACGTGGATATCCCCATCATCGGAAAGATCGAAATCAAGCGATTCCCCGCCGAAGGCGAATGGACCTGCGGAGTGACCTTTGATGACAAGAACCAGAAGAAGCTCACGGGGGTTGCCTATAACACAGACTTGGCGGGCAAGAAGTTGAGCGACATTAAGGACCTCGCCAAGACGGTCGCGATTTTTGAAACGAAAGAACCCAAGCTCAACCAAGCCATGAAGTACACGGCCCTTAATCCGGTCGAAGCTCCAAAGATCATGGGTGAGCGGCGAGAGTGGATGATTGCACCACTTTCCGGCAGTGTCAACTTCGATATGGACAAGCAAGGCCCAGGAGGCGCAAACGTCAAGATCGAGGCATCGACTGGTTCCGGCGATCAGGCGGAAGCTCCAAAGGAACCGGGCGGGACCAAGTAAGTTGAACTTAGGACCCGCTTCGGACGTTCTAGCCGTATAATGAGGTGGATGGAAATGCTTCCCATGGCCTTTATCGGTGGAGTCAGCGAGTGGCTAGTCGTCCTCATTGCCGTCCTCGTGCTTTTCGGCGGAGCCAAAATTCCCCAGCTGATGCGCGGAATCGGGCAAGGCGTGGGCGAGTTGCAGAAGGGGCTCGACGAGGCTAAGCGAACCGTCGACAAGGCGGGACGTGAGTAACTTGCCGCTCGCCTTCTTTGGCGGTGTCAACGAGTGGCTCATCGTCCTCGTGGTGGTGATCGTTCTCTTTGGCGGCACCCAGATCCCCAAGCTGATGCGCGGCATCGGCCAAGGCGTTGGAGAACTCAAGAAAGGCCTAGACGAAGGTCGGCAAGGACTGGAAGCCACCAACGAACCCGAAGACAAAAAGAGCTAGTCTGCGAGTTCCAGGATGACCGGAGTATGGTCGCTCGGCCGCTCTTTCCGGCGCGGCTCCAAATCGATCCATGCACGCTGAACCCTGGGTTCCAGGTTCGGCGAAACGTAGATATGATCGATCCGCCACCCGAGGCCTCGGTCGACGGCGTTTTTGATGAAGAAATCCCAGTAGGAGTAGTGCCCGGGTTCAGGGTGGAGCTTCCGGAAGGAATCAATGAGACCGAGGTCCGTGATCGCTTTCAGGCGAGCAAACTCATCCGGGTGGTGCCCGACTCCTCCCAGCACCTTGGCCGAGTCATAGACGTCGATCGGTTCGGGGGCGATATTGATGTCCCCAAGCCAGACGATGGGCAACCCACGGTCCAATCCCGGTGCGATCATCTCGCGGAACCGCTCCAACCAACGCATCTTATAGTCCCATTTGTCGCCGCCGACCTTGGTACCGTTGGGGACATACGTGTTCAAGACCCAGATGCCCTGGATTTCAGCCCCGATGATCCGCTTGTCGTCGGGCATGTTCGGGTCCCCAAACCCGGTCTTGACCCTCGTGAGGGGTTCCCTGGTGAGGAGGGCCACGCCGTTGTACGTCTTTTGTCCATCGCAGGCGACGTGGTACCCAAGCGCCTCAAACTCGGCGCGCGGAAAAACCCCGTCCTCGCATTTCGTCTCTTGCAGGGCCACCACATCGGGCGATTCTCGTTGGAGAAACTCGGCGAGAATTCCCGCCCGAACCCGGACGGAGTTGACGTTGAAGGTAACGATCTTCACGGGTCCTCACTTTACCGCCGGTACACTAGGGTCGTGAATCGGCTCAATTCCGAAGGCATCCCCCGAGACCAGCTGGGCTGGGCTCTGAGCCAGCCGAGCATCGTGAATCACTACCGAAAGCTCGGAAAGTGCATGCTCTGCCTGCGTCCTGGTGTCAATGAGGCCGGGGTCTGCGAAATTTGCAACACCCTTTTGGAAAGCCCTGAGCGCGACCAGGTCCAGCGCTGGATCATCGGGATCGGACCCTAACACCGCGTGGAACCCGAAGCCCTACTCCCCATCGGCCTCGCTGCCTTGGCCATCACGGCCGTGATCCTTCGTCGGCTCAGCCGCTCCCGCTGGACCCCCACCCACTGCGAGTATTGGATCTATTACCCCAGCGGTCCCCTGCCCAAGCTCGAAGAGGTCATGAAGCGCCTCATCCCAGAAAACCCCTACGTTGAGCGCGGGTGGGTCCCGATAGGAGCCCGTGAGGGCCTGCTGATGAGCGACATCCGACTCCACATTGGACTCGTCCTGCGGGCCAAGAACGTTTCTCTCTTCCGCCCCGATCTTGAGCTCGGTGCCCTTTCGCCGAGCGCCGAGCAGCTAGCCGCGCTCGCGCGGTGCCAATCGTTGGTCCGGGTCCGGTACTTCAGTCCTCGGCCGACCGAGGATCTGCGCCACCTGGTCTTCTTGCCTCATCTTGCCGCCGCCTATTCCGACCTCGTGGGCGGGCAACTGATCTTCGACACCGTCGGACACCAGCTCCGCACCCCGTCTGAGTTTGAGGGATGGCTGAGAAATAACCGCCGATTGGAATCCTCCTCCGAACAAGTCCGGGTCGAGTGGATCGAAGAGGACGGCGGAGGCTATGCCCGGACCCGGGGGATGATCAAGGCCGGACTCCCCGAACTCCAGACCCCGCTGAGCCCCATCGACCACCGCACCCTCATCGAATCGCTCATGAATCTGCTCTATCGCAAAATCTGGACCGAGAAACCCACCTTCAACGAGGAAATTCCTCTCCAGACGGATCTCGACCACTTCGTCGCTCGTCCCCGCGTCATCTCATCGGATCGCGTCGAAATCTCTCTTGGGAAGGTCTCGGCATGAGATCCATCCGCGTCATCCCTTGCCTTGATGTCAACCAAGGCCGGGTGGTCAAAGGGGTGAACTTTCTGGAACTGCGCGACCAGGGCGACCCGGTCGAGTTAGCTCAGTACTACAACGACGAGGGCGCCGATGAACTGGTGTTCCTCGACGTCTCGGCAAGCCACGAAGGCCGTCCTCTGGTCGCCGACCTCGCCGACCGCGTGAGCGAAAAGGTGTTCATTCCCTTCACCGTGGGCGGTGGGTTGCGAACCGTGAACGACATCCGCCAAGCGTTGCTGGCCGGGGCTGATAAGGTCAGTCTCAATACCGCCGCCGTCCAAAATCCGGACCTCATCGCCCAAGGAGCCGACCAGTTCGGCTCGCAGTGCATCGTTCTGGCCATCGATGCCAAGCACCGAGAAGGTTCCGAAGGATGGGAAGTGGTTGTCCACGGCGGCCGAACCCGAACCGGCATGGACGTCGTCGAATGGGCCACCACCGCGACCCAACTGGGAGCGGGAGAAATCCTCCTCACCAGCATGGATGGAGATGGGACTCTTGCTGGGTACGACATTCCTCTCACGCGGGCCGTTGCGAGCGCAGTCGATGTTCCCGTCATTGCCAGCGGAGGAGCCGGTAAACCCGAACATCTCGTGGAGGCTGTGCATCAAGGTCAGGCCGATGCCGTCCTGATCGCGAGTATCGTCCACGACCGTACCTATCGGCTCGATGAACTCAAACAAGCCCTGCAAAATGCGGGCATTCCGGTGCGGCGACCCAGATTGGCCTAGAAGTTGCTCCATCTTTCTTCGGCGGGTGTGCCCGCCAAAGCAAAAGGAGAACCCAACCTTCTTGTTTCTCTAGGCCGCTGGACTTTGCCCAGCGGCCCCTTCTTTGCTAGGCCAGGTCTCGGCGCACAATCGGCGAATCAAGTCGCCCGCATCGTACTCCAAGGGCAACAGCGGCGCACGAGTCGTCCCGAGATCAATGCCGACATTCTGGAAGACAGCTTTGGTCAACCGCGCCGAACCCAACAGCCGAAACGCCTCGGCCCAAGCATCGAGATAGGGGACGATCGCCGGAGAAGGATCGGGGCCAAAGAGGGTGACCATCGGCGAGATTCCGACTTCTCCGCAACTGAACTCCTCTAGCCCAAGCCCACCCTCGACGCTCGGGTAGTGACCGCCCGAGAGTGGCTGACAACGGCTCATGCTCGGTAATGCCAGGAGCTCCGACCAAGTTTCTTCTTGGATCATTCCCCCGGGGTCCAAAACCCAGATCGGAAGGTCGGCGTACTGCGCAATCAGCTTGTAGTGCTGGTACAGCTCCCGCTGCGTAAAGCTCCCGAAATAGGGCACCGCCACGACGGCCGCCCGGGCCCCGTGCCGACCTGCGTGTTGAGCAAGGTCCAAGCTGGAACCCGTGTTGAGCGAGGTCGCGTTGGCGACGATCGGCACCCGACTCTTCACCTCGCGCAGAGCCCACTCCAAGAGGTTTTTTCGCTCGTCGCTCCCCGTGCAGGTGAACTCCCCGGCCGAGGAATTGACGAGAAACCCTTGGGCGCCGCGTTCGAGCGCCCAGCGAATGACCCGCGCCAAGCGGATCTCGCTGATCTGGCCCCCGTCGTCGGTGAAGGGAGTCGGAAGAGGTGCAAATGTTCCGGCGAGCGACTGCATGGGATAGCCTCTATCCCACATATCGGCGAAAATCTACCGAATAGCCAGTTGAGCGATCCGCGTGAACTTCTGATCCCCAATCGTGACATTGAACCGAAGGCTGAAGAGCCCCCGTGCATTCTGCGGCACGATGAGTTCGAACGGTGCCTTCATCTGGCTTCTTGAGTGGTAGATCGTGAAACGGTTGGCCTTGAACTTTGCGACGCTCCAGTTCTCGGGCGGAACGATCTCAAGGTTGCCCGAAACGCGGCGGCTTGTGTTGCTCCGCAGGACGACTTCACCCCGAATGATCCGGCTATCGGGAACCATGACCAGATCCCCCGGCAGCGTCGGCTCGATATCCACCGAATCAGCCACCTTGTAGCTCGTTTGGATGATCGCCTCTTTGCCCTCTTCGTTATTGAAGTTCACGCGCAACACGCGGTATCCCCGCGTAGCCGTCCGACCGACTTCGGTTTCGTAGTCAAGGAAAGCGCGTCCCTTCCGATCAAAACTGGGGAAAGGAATGGTCAAAGCCTTGGTCACACCGTCTCCGAATCCTTCCGTCCGCATCTGTGCCCGAAGAGGAATCGTCGATCCACGATTCAAGAAGTTCATGCGGATCCGGATCGAATCACCCGGAGTCACGCTGCGCACCTTGTATTCCGGCTCCCATTCCATGCCGCTAAACAGTCCGCGGCTGCGCTCCCATCGTAGGGCCACCACGCTGGTTCGTCGAGGCAGATAGGGCTCCACCGTAACGTCGATCGGGTCCAGAACATCAGCCCGGATGCCGATCGTCCGTCCCAAGACCGCGGGGGGAAGGTCCACGCTCTGGATCGCCATTTCCAGGTTCCACCCCTCGGGCGTCAACTGGCCCGCACTGCGAATCCCAGCCTCGACGAACGGTGAGAAGATCCACGCCGGGGCGTTGCGGTTCTCGGCGTCCAGCATCCTCGCCGAAACCTTGGGGGCGCCATCTGCCCAGACAACCCGGACTTCGACGTTGTCGCGTCCGATCAGCCATCCGTCGCCTTGCATATCCAGCGAGAAGACCACGTCCTTGCCGACCGGAAACTTACCGCCGAGATACAGCGTTCCTGGCTCCCACTGCAGAAAGACTGGCGCAGTCGGGGAGGAGTGCAACACATCCCACTCTTCGTTATCAAACCGCCCATCGATCATGGGGGTCAGCGCCAGACGATTCGGGTCGACGACATCGTATCGACTCGACATATCCAGCGGCGGCCGCACTTGGGCCAAGAGGCAGGCAAAAGCCAGGGCGCTAAGCATCCTAGTCTTTTGGACGCACGAGAACCCGGTTTCGAAGCATCAAACCTGCTGGAGGTTGACGAACCGCGCGTAATTCGGCTGGAACCCGACCAAGACGGTCCCCGTCGGGCCGTTCCGGTGCTTGGCGATAATCAGTTCGGCCTCTTCCACTCGGTCGGCGTCAAAGACCCGCTCTTCGATCTGCAAAGTCTTCTCTTTGTAGTAGGCATCGCGATAAATCAACATGACCAAGTCGGCTTCGGCCTCGATGGATCCTGATTCGCGGAGGTCGCTCAGCATGGGCCGCTTGTCGTCTCGTGCTTCCACCCCCCGGTTCAACTGGGAGAGAGCGATCACCGGAACGTCGAGTTCCTTGGCTAGCGATTTCAGACCCCGTGCGATCTCGCTGATCTCGTTCACCCGGTTTTCCGTTTTGCGACTCCCCTTCATGAGCTGCAGGTAGTCCACGACGATCAGGCCCAGCTTGCCGCACGCCTTCAGCCGCCGACACTTCCCGCGCATGTCCAGCGGCGTGATCTCGCTTGAGTCGTCGATGTGGATTGGCAACGAATACAGGGTTTCGCAGGCGTCGGCCAGGCGCTGATAGGTGTCGTCAGTCAGTCGCTCCTCCTTCAAAATCCCCATGCTCGTCTTGCTGAGCATGCTGAGCATCCGGCGGACGAGCTGCTCGCCGCTCATTTCGATGCTGAAGACCGCCACCGCCCCCTTGTCTTGGGCCGCGACGTTGAGGGCAAAGTTCAAAACCAGCGCCGTCTTCCCCATCGAAGGACGAGCCGCGACGATGATCAAATCGCTGCCGAAGAAGCCCCCGGTCGTGTTGTCCAGATCGTAGTAGCCACTCGGCGAGCCCCGAAGCGGTTCGCCGGTGTCATAGAACAAGTCGATCTTTTCGAAGAACTTCCGCGCGACTTGGCGGATCGGCTTCATCTCTTTGCCCAGACGGCTCTGGTTGATCTCAAAGATCATCGACTCGGCTTCGTCGACCTTCTCTTGGGTCAGCTTGTCCGGGTCGTGGGCCAGGTGGCTGATCTTGTGCCCGGCCTCTTCCAGCCGCCGCGTGGTGGCCTTGTCCAGAACGATCTGCGCGTAGTGCTCGGCGTAGTTCGGGTTTTCGGGCGCGTCCATCAACTGGACCAGGTATTCCGACCCCCCGACGTCCTTGAAAATTCCCCGCTCGATCAGCTCATTGCGCACCGTGACCAGGTCCACCGCCTTGCTCCTCATGCTGAGTTGCTGGATCGCGCGATAGATCTCGCGGTGGGCAGGGGAATAGAAGTCAGATTCCCGCGCGAGCTGGAACACCTTGTCGCAGGCCGTCTGCGAGAGCAGCATCGCCCCCAGCGTGCACATCTCCGCCTCCAGGCTGTGGGGCGGAACGTAGGGGTCGATGTTCGGTGAAGCGCTCATCCGTTGGATTTCAGAATACCAAGAACCGCTCTGGTTCGCGATTGAATCGACCGGGCAACGCGAAGTGCCGCGAGGAGCCACTGTGAAGTCGGGCGCTAGGAAAGCAATCGGGGAGCAGTGGCGGAAGTCTCTTGCTCAGAATCCTTCCCATTGCTCCCCGAGATCCCATCGCTCCCCTGGGCTCTCAATCCCACACCATTCCCCACAATTCCGCGCTATCCCTTTCGCCGCCGGCGAAGCATCGCGGCGATCCCCAGCCCCAGCGCGGCCAGCGTCCCCGGCTCGGGGACGGGGTCTAGGCGGAAGCTTTGACGGGGGCCATTTCCAACCCGGTACACGCCGTAGATCGATTGGGTCACTCGGTCTACAGTCATAGATGTAAAGCGCCCCCCGGTTGGCAGACCCGAGACCCGCGAGTTGAGCGGAACAAACCCGGCGGTTCCTTCGGAGATCAGGTATTCGCCGCCGTCAAGGTCCGACTTGCGGATGATGACGTTGTCGTTATCCATCAGGTGGCCGGACTGAATTTGGAACCCAAGAGAACCGAAGGGATTACCACCAAAGGGAACTCGGCTCCCATCGATGTTCATCAACAATAGTTGGTCCCGATCTCCATAAAGAAATCGCTCTTTTTCGTTGAAGTCCCAGAGCCAAAAGTCTCCTCCAATTCCTCGCCATTGGCCGTCTTTGCGGATCAACAGCCCTACGCCGCTGTCCGTGGTCATGGCGGAGTCGGCACTTACTCCAAAGATCAACGTCCCCTTTTGTGTGGCTCCTCGGAATCGATTGCCGTAATCAAGCTGAATGCTAACCTGCTCGCCCGTAATCGGGTTCATCGCAAAGCCGATCGAGCCAAATGCGCCGCCAGAGGCTCGGTAGTAGTGATCGCCCCCGACCCAATCACCATAGGAGGTCCAGCCGTTCCAAGATCCGCCGACCGGATAGTCTGCCGGAGGCTGCACCTTGGTGATCTTGCCGTCCAGGTAGTAGCCTCCGATTTCCCGGACACCATTGGGACGATCCCAGTCTGCGGCGAAAACACGCTGACCCTGGGTGACAAGAGACAGTCTCGGATAGCCTGGAACCGTGTCGAGGTTAGTTATCTTGCTACCAACAGCAAGAAATCTCTGAGAGGTCGGGGTAGCAAAGAAGAAATTAGATCCATTAGCGTAGGCCACCGTTTGTACCGGCTGTCCTAGATGTCGGTCAAAAAGCGTCGCTCTATACAGCGGCGTCGCAAACACGGTCGGAATTTGACAACAAAGGAGCACGAAAAAGGCTTGGCACTTCATGACTTTTATGATACGATAGCTTTGCCTCAAAACCCCCGGCAAAACAGCGGGGGTGGAGCGAAACAGAGCGTCAAGCGGTCCTCGTCATGCCCGTACCACTGTAAGCCGCCAAGCGGATTGAACTGCCGCGGGGGTGCGGAGTAATGGTGGTTTATCGCGAAGCCCTCTGCAGAGGATGCAACCTTTGCGCAAGAGAGGCAGTTGTAACCACTGGGAGTCCGTCGCGGGGATCATCCAATTCATGATCTCATGCGTCTGGCACGGAATAGATGACACCACAACCTGAACGCACCTGATGTACCCCGCCTCTCTCTTCTTTCGTGCTGTGATCGGGCTCATCGAGAGCGACCCCACCACAGTGGTAGTCATGTTCGCACTCGCGGTCACGGGATGCATGTTGCTCTATTGGTTCGTGGTTTCCTTTTTTCGGTTACTCGCATCCCGGACAACGGAGAACGAATTCGATCATTCAGGGCACCGCAAGCAGGCTGTTTTTTTCTCGGGCCTGGGCATCGTGGCTTGCAACTTCCCGTTTCCGGCGACGTTCCAACTGGGCGTGGGCGATCTCACGATCTGGACGGTGATCTTTACTTCGGGAATGGGGCTCTTTTTTTGCGGTCGTTCCAAGAATGTGCTGGGTTGAGAGAAGCGTCAGCGCTGGTTGAGAACGCCAGGTGGAGCCGCTCTTTCGTCTCCCCAAGTGCGCCTACGCCTTCCGTCTTTCGAGAATCCGCCGGACCTCCTCCGCTTGCTCGGGGGTGTCGACTGCGATCTCGCTGCCCCCGACTTCGGCCATGCCGATTGCGACCCCGTGCTCTAGGAACCGGAGCTGCTCTAGGCTCTCGGTCCGCTCAAGCGGTGTCTGCGGCCAATCCCGAAACTGCACCAGGACGTCCCGATTGAAGCCATACAATCCCAAGTGACGCCAGACCGGCACCCCCAGCTCGACCCGCGGAAAAGGAACCCGTGACCGGCTGAAATAGAGTGCTCGCCCGGTCAAGGAGCGCACCACTTTCACCACGCTCGGATCATCCAAAGCCTCCGGGGGACAAGGGCAACAGACGCTCGTCATCGCGACTCCGGGGTCGGCGTCGAAGGCGGCATCCAGCGCCCGGATCGACTCGGGCGCGAGAAGAGGCTCGTCTCCCTGGATGTTCAGATACCGGTCGGCGTGATGGGCCTCAGCCACTTCGGCCAGTCGGTCGGTGCCGGTCGGGTGATCCAGCCGAGTCCGCACCGCGCGCGCGCCAAACTGCTCGCAGGCGTGCAAGATCTCCTCATCGGGGGTCGCCACTAGGATCTCCTCGGTGANNACCCACTGGATCATCGGCTTGCCGGCCAGATCGGCGAGGGGCTTGCCGGGAAACCGCTGGGAGGCCATCCGGGCCGGGATCACGATCAGTTTGCGCATCTGGCCTTGAGGCTACCCCGCTGTCACCCGAGGTCAATTCGCGGCGAGACGAAGATCCGATCCGCCGGCGGGGGCAGAGCCCCGAGC
>DDSL01000057.1 GCA_002343825.1 Chthonomonas sp. UBA2391 | reverse complement strand
CGAGTTCAAGAGCCGCCCGAACCGGCCCCACCCGCTCTTCCGTGGACTGGTCGCGGCGGCGGTGAAGCGCCGGGCTGCGGTCTTCACGGCGTAGAGAGAGGCATGAAGGCCCCAGACCGGAATGTTTTCGACGAGCCGTTGGTGCCCTGTGGGACGGACCCTATGACGGGGTTCTACCGCGATGGGTGTTGCAGCACTGGCCCCGAGGACCGCGGGCAGCACACGGTTTGTGCGATCATGACGGCCCCGTTCTTGGCTTTCTCGAAAGAGGCAGGGAACGACTTGAGTACTCCGAGGCCAGAGTTTCGCTTTCCCGGTCTGCGGCCTGGAGATCGATGGTGCGTCTGCGTTTTGCGGTGGAAGGAGGCCCTCGACGCGGGGTTTGCGCCTCCGGTGGTTCTGGAATCCACCCACCTGCGCGCCCTCGAGTTTGTGGACCTAGCCGAGCTAGAGTCCCACCGCGCGGTCGTGTCCGACTAAAGACCCATCGGGGACGAGTGGGCGGCGTAGGGTTAGAATAGTCCTATGTCGCACTTGGTGCTTGCCAACGTTTCGGTCCTGCCTGGCCATGAGCAGGGCGTTCACGATTACGTTTATGAGGTTTCGGACACGCTGGTGGGCCAACACGGCTTCTATAGCGTCACTCTCTGGCGGTCGGTCAGCGACCCGAGTAGCCACCTGTTGGTGTATCACTACAAGTCCTCGGCCGATGGCGACGTGAACCTCGCGATCCTCACCGAGCGAGGCCTGATCCTTTCTCAGCAGGGTCACCTGATGTTTTCTCCCGTGGTGCAATTCATGGAAGTACGCCACGCAGGTGGCATGTCCCCCGGTCGGGCCGAATTGGGCTCGCTCATCACCCACCAAACCCGCTTTGCCAACCCCGGAATGGAAGAAGCCGAGATGGAGGATCTGGACCAAGTTTTGCTCGGCTTTCAGCAGGTGGATGGGTACGAGGGCCATGCAGTCGGCCACAGCAAAGGGAACCTCAACGAGATCATCACGATCGCCTATTGGCAAGACATGGCGACCTATCTGAACGTGAGTCCAGATGACCCTAGTCATGAAGTGAAGCTCTACACTCGGGTGATTTAGCGGGGTCTTCGGCTTCGATCCGGCGGGGAACCATTTGACGCACCCGCCTATCCAAGGGTAGGATTCCCGTGCCATCCGAAAAGAGGAACACTGAATGCCGGCCAAGATTCTAGTTTGCGACGACGAGCGCCATATCGTGCGCCTGATCCAGGTCAACCTGGAAAAGCAGGGCTACAACATCGTGACCGCTTATGACGGCAAAGAGGGTCTGGAAAAGATCAAGGCCGAGAAGCCCGATCTCGTTGTTCTGGACGTCATGATGCCCTACATGGATGGTTTTGAGGTCCTGAAGAACCTCCGCCGAGAGCCCTCCACCGAGATGCTGCCGGTGATCATGTTGACCGCCAAGGCTCAGGACAAGGACGTCTTCGAGGGATATTCCTACGGAGCCGACATGTACCTCACCAAGCCCTTTAACCCGGTGGAGTTGGTCAGCTTTGTGAAGAGAATCCTCAGTGGCGCGAGCGGCGGAGACGGCCCCAAGCGCTACGATCTGTAATTCTTCACGAGGATTTTTGGGGCGAGCCCCGTCGATCTCGAATGGTCGACGGGGTTCCTGTTTTTGCGGGGAAGGTCGAGTCGCCGGGCGACCCGAGGCCAATCCCCACCCAGGGGCCCCGCCGCTTCGCGTCGCCCTGGGTTCCGCCCTCGCCCGGCGAACTCGACCAACGAAGCACCCCAACAACCCACGGAGCGGCATGGATCTTGCCCTCCCCTCCACAATGGCAGGAATATTCTGTCCAATCGGTTTCATTTGCCCAAAAGTGTGTTATCATACGTTTGAGAATACGTATTCTCAAACCGAGCCAACGAAGACTCATGAGGATCACGCAGCAAGAAATTGCCCGCTTAGCGAATGTTTCCCAGGCCACCGTCAGCCGAGTGGTCGCGGGTGATCCACGAGTCGAACCCGAGATCCGCGAACGCGTCCAACAAGTGATGCGCCAGCACAACTACCAACCCGATGTGCGGGCCCGGTCTCTGCGGACTCGGCAAACGCATCTCGTCGGGCTGGTTCTTAAGAGAACACCGGAGGATCTGCAAGGCGACCCCTTCTTCAGCCTGTTCGTCTCGGAGATCCTGGGCTTTCTCAGCAGCACGCCCTATCACCTCTGCGTCGATATCGCGGCGAGCGAACTTCGGCAAGAGCACGTGTACGACGAACTCCTGAGGACCCGCCGCGTGGATGGGGTCATCCTCGTCGAATCGGCCCCCAGCGACGATCGGATCAAGCGGCTTCAGAGTGAAGGTTTTCCGTTCGTCTTGGTGGGCAATCCCGGGGCCTCGAATCTGCCCAGCGTCGATAACGACAACGTTTTGGCCGGACGGATCGCGACTCAGCACCTCATCGACCAGGGATACACCCGGATCGGCTTTTTGACCGGACCCGAGGGGCTCACGGTCAGTCACGACCGCGCCGAGGGCTATCGGCAGGCGATCTGCGAAGCGGGGCAAGAGCCGCTCGTGGTGTATAGCGACTTCGGTTTTGCTCCCGCCCGTGCAGCCGCCCAGAAGATGCTCGCGACCCATCGGGGTCTGGATGCGATGGTCGTATTGGACGATTACATGGCGATGGGAGCCATTGACGCCGCCCGAGAGGCCCATCTTCCGATCCCGACCGGTCTGGGCGTGGTGGGCTTCAACGATACGAGTCTCTGCAACCTGGTTCCCGGCGGACTGACGAGCGTGAGCCTGAACATCGAAGAAGTCGTCCGCCAAGCGTGCGGAAAGCTCTTGAGAATTATCGAAGGTCGGGCGGATGGCGAGGAACCCCGACTCATCGTGCCCAGCGAACTCAAAATTCGGGGGAGCTCGACCCGCGACCGAAAGGCGGCCATGGTATGAGCGGACTGCTCGGCCTGACCATGATGATGCTGGGGGCGCCAACGGTCCGGCACGAATTTGTCTGGATCACGGGCCGAGACGACGTGAGCGCGGTCAATATCGCTGGAACGTTTAACGGTTGGAACGGCACGGCTCACCCGATGACGCCCTCAAACCGAGACGGAAAAGTCCGATGGGTCGGCGCGGTGGAGTTACCATTTGGCAAGCACCTCTACAAGTTCGTCGTGAATGGCAAGGAATGGATCGTCGATCCCAAAGCCAAGAGCGAGGACGACGGCGGGGGCAACACGAACAGCATCCTGATGATCTTGCCCGAGGACTATTCCCAGCCGGCAGAAGTCGCGGACAGTCGAATCACCGCTTCGCCGATTTTGCACCGACCGACTCTGCCCAGCCTGAATTACGACCAAGGCAAGCTCAACTTTCGCCTGAGCGTCCGTAGCAACGACGTGGCGAGGGTGGAGCTGGAACTGAAAGTTGGCGGGAAAGAGCAACCGCCGGTGGCGATGGAAAAGCTGACCAGTGATCAGTATTTCGAGACTCTGATCGCCAAAGTCCCTTGGGATGGCAAAACGCTGGTGGAGTATCGCTTCCGCCTAGTGGATGGCTATCTGCTCAAAACGTATGGCGTAAAGGGCCTCGGGGATGAAGAAAAGTTTAAGCTAGACCCAAAGACCTACCAACCATTCCGGGTGCCGAGCTGGGTCGAGCGAACCGTGTTCTATCAGATTTTCCCCGACCGGTTTGAGAATGGCTCGGCCAAGAATGACCCGAAAGAAAAGGCTCCCTGGAACAGCGAACCCACCTACTGGAATCGCTATGGCGGCGACATCGCCGGGGTCATGAAGCGAAAGGACTATCTGAAGGCGTTGGGGATCAACGGCGTCTACTTCAATCCGATGATGTTAGGGAATAGCAATCACCGCTATGACCCCTGCAACTTCTTCTTGATCGATCCTGAGTTTGGAACCAACCAAGAGTTCATCGACATGACCCATGCCTTGCACAAGGCCGGCATTAGGGTTGTTCTCGACCAGATCTTCGATCATGTCGGCATCCATTTTCCGCAGTTTGTCGATGTTCTCAAGAACCAAGAAAAGAGTAAGTATAAGGATTGGTTCTTCATCAAGAAATGGCCCATCGAGGTGAAGCAGAATCCGAACTATGAGGCTTGGTACAACGCGGAGTCGATGCCCAAGATCAACGTTCTGAACCCCGAAGTGCAGAAGCACCTTTTAGAAAGCGTTGACTTTTGGCAAGAGCGCGCCAAGCTGAGTGGGTGGCGGCTGGATGTTGCGAATGAACCTCCGATGGAATGGTGGAGGATTTTTCGGCCCCACGTCAAAAAGAATCATCAGGACATGTGGATTCTTGGTGAGGTTTGGAGCAATGCGAGCCAGTGGTTGCAAGGCGACCAATGGGACGCAAGCATGAACTATCCGTTCCGATTTGCCAGCCTGGACTTTTTTGCCAAGAAGAGTATCACGGGTGAGCACTACGTCAACCGGCTTTTTGAAGCCTACAGTTGGTATGCGCCGCAGGTTTCTCGAAACCAAATGAACCTGCTCAGCAGCCACGATACCGCTCGATTCTTGACGGACATTGGTGGGGATAAGGCTCTGATGAAGGTTGCCGCCACGGCCCAATTCGGTTGGCCAGGAACGCCGAGTATCTATTACGGAGAAGAACTGGGGATGGAAGGTGGCCACGACCCGCAAAACCGGCGCGGAATGCGGTGGGATCTGGCCGTGGAAAGTAACCCGATGTTGCAACATTACAAGAGGCTGATTCGGGCAAAAACCGAGGAGCCCGTTCTGCAAGCCGGCGCGCCGTTCCGCTTGAAAGGTGAGTGGGGAAGTGATGTCGCCGTGTTCGGTCGTCGCTACGCCGATCAGGCTGCCTTGGTGGCAATCAACCGGAGCGAAACGCCGCAGCAAGTCGAAATTCTCTGGGAGAAGGGACTCCCTAACCAAGCCTGGACTTGCGCAATTAGCAACAAGAAAATCTATGCCAAGGAGGGCCGAATTCAAATTCGAATAGAAGGAAAGAGTTCGGTGATGGCTCTACCCGAAAATTCCTTGGCTAAATGAACGTTTTTATCCTATAATCTAAAGTAAGAAGCAATCGTGCAAAGATGCAATACATTCATCGAGGCTCAAATATGAAACGTCAACGAAGACAGGGCTTCACCCTGATCGAACTCCTCGTCGTTATCGCGATCATCGCAATCCTTGCGGCGATCCTCTTCCCTGTCTTCGCGCAAGCGAAAACCGCCGCTAAGAAGGCTCAAGCCACCAGCGACATCAAGCAACAAGCCCTTGCGATCTTGATGTACACCAACGATAGCGACGACATCATGCCGCCTCGTGCTCGGATCGGTTTTGGCCCGGCCAACAACGGTCCCGACATCAGCGACGGAATGAGCTGGGACCTCATCATCCAGCCGTACACCAAGAACTACAACCTGATCATGAGTCCGATGGACCCGCGACAGAAGTACCAATCGACCAAGTTTGGTCAAATCCGCCGCAGCTACGCGGTCGCCGGCAATGCGTTGAAGGGCGTCCAAGTTAATACGCGCGGCCGGGTTCCGAGTTTCTGGCTCAAGGGCAGTTACAACGTTAGCACTTCGACCACCTGGTTCCCGCAGCCAGCTGACACCGTTCTGCTTGGCGAGCGCCGAATGACAACCGCTACGACGGGCTTCACCGATGCTTCTTGGGCACTGGCTTCGTGGATCGAGAACACTCGAACCAACCCTCAACCCAAGACCTGTCGACGGTTGACCAACAACGGCACCGCTCAGTATGGAAACGTTGAAGACGCCTTTGGCGGTGGCTCGGTTTGGGCCTTCGTGGATGGCCACGTCTCCTTCAAGCGAGTTGGACCAGCCTCGAGCGACACGAACTGCACTGGAACTCTCTTCCCCGGATATGAGCGACGCGCTGGTGCTTGGGATGCCAACGGCGAACAGAATCTCGACTGGACTTCTGGGCAATCGTGCCTTGACGCAAATATTGCCGCAACGGGCGACAGAGACTGTAAGGTTCCGGGAGAATAAGGCGTGAAACAGGAGATCCCCAAGCCCGTACTCTTCGGGGTGATTGCTCTTGCGGTCGTCTTGCTCGGATTCGTGATCTTCCGGGGTCTCTCGGCGGGTGACGTCGTCGTCGATCCAAAGAACGAAGAGGCAAGTGCGAAGTGGGTTGAGGACTCGATGAATCGGTACTCCGATGGTTCGACACAACCCGGAGGAGCTGCGCCGAGCAATCCAGAACTGGAGCAACGTTCGCAGGGCAAATAGTCCTCAGGACGACTAAGTCTCCCCAACTCCCTTCTCAGGTTCCTGAGAGGGGAGTTCTTTATTGGCAGCTGGATAGGTCGTAGCGTCACAAATCGATGCTCCCCCGCAAGATAGACAGGTAGGTCTCATATGAAATCTCTCCTTTCTCTCATTGCCCTCGGCGTGGTGGCCCTCGCGCCGGCTCAACTGGTTCAGACCCAGACCGACTCCAATCTCTTGCCCACCGTAACGGTAGACGGGACGATCGGCAGCAGCGAGTACGGCGCTCGGTACAACAACGGTGGCGGAATCGGGTTTGGCGGAACGCTGGGCCGCGGCGAAATCCTGATCGACGCTGACGCCTCCAGTCTCCACATGGGATTTGTGCCGGGTGGAACCTTCAACGACTACGTGGTGGTCTATCTCGACACGAAGTTCGGAGGATTTGACGACGCCTCGATGAACGACACGGGCGATCCGGGTCGCAACGTGATCACCAACCTCGCCCGAGATCGGGACGAACTCTTTCCAAGTGGATTCTTCGCCGACTACGCCGTGGCCTTTTGGAACGGCGGGGCGGTGGCTTTTGAACTCACTGGGGGGGCGCTCAACTTTCTATCGTTCGCCAATTCGGCCGGTCCCAAGGAACTGAGCATGAGCTTGGCCTCGCTTGGGCTTTCGGGCAATTTTGGCTTTGATTGGTTTGCCGCTTATGTGAGCGACACGAACTTCCTGAGCAACGAGACGATGCCCTTCGATCCGAGCATCAATGGCGCGGCGAACCCCGGTTTCCGCCCGGGCGGTGGGCCACAGGGCACGGTCTATAACTTCTACAACCGCTTTGAGGCGGTGCCAGAACCAGGAACGATGGCAGCCCTTGGATTGGGGGTCGCAGCCTTGTTGCGCCGACGCCGGAAGTAAGTTCCTCTAAGGGCTTACTATGTCTTGATGACGCGCTGGGGTTCCGTCGCCGACCAGGGGCGGGACCCAGGGCGCGGGCGGAGCCCGCGGGGCCCCTGGGTCGGGATTGGCCTCCGGGTCGGGCGGCGAGGAACCCTAGCCCCTGAGCAGGCTATAAATCTGATCGTAAAACTCCGGCCGGAACCAGAGTTGGGCTTGGTTCTCCCTTGTCGGATAGACGCGATTGGTGAGCAACACGCCAAACCTTCCCGCCTCGGGATCGATCCAGATCGAAGTCCCGGTGTAGCCTGTGTGGCCGTAGCTTTTGGGGCCAAAGCGAATCCCCGCGCTGCTGCCGCTGGGGCTCTTGGTATCCCATCCTAGACCCCTTGTTGTCCAGGGAGCCCACGGACGGAGCCAGTCCTCGGAAATCCGGCCCCTCAGCATTGCCTGACAGAACCGGGCGAGGTCGGGAGCCGTCCCGAAGAGTCCCGCGTTCCCCGAGACTCCACCCGCATATCGGGAGTTCTCATCGTGGACGACGCCCTCGACCTCGGTCGGGGCGATCTGGCTCTCCCCGGGCCACGACCGAGCCCGGTCTCGACACCCAGCGGGAACGGGGATGTGGAACGTCGAGCGCATCCCTAACGGCTCGGCGACCCGCTCGGAGAAGAGTTCCGCAAAGCCTCGCCCACTGGTTCGCTGGATCACTTGGAACAAGGTCAAGAACCCGACGCAGGAGTACACGCTCTGGGTATCGGCCGGATACTCGGACCCCTCACCGGCGATCAAGGACCAGAAATGCTCGGGATTCTGGGCAAGCTCATCGTATTGCCGATGGCTCACCAGTCCCGAGCTGTGGGTGAGCAGCTGCCGGATCGTGGCCGGGAGCTGGAACGCGTGCCAGTAGTCGCAAACCCGAGCATCCAGTGGAATCCCCAGATCGTGGACCAGGGGCGTGGTCGCGACGACTTTGGTCAGGCTGGCCAGATCGTAGATGGTCTCGGGAGAGACCGGTGCGGAGTCCGCGTCATAGGTCAGCCGACCCGCGGTCACAACCTCAAAACCCTCGGAGGTGCCGAAGGCGGCCGCGCACCCCGGAAAAGCCTTTTGGGCGATGCACTCTTCCATCCAGCGAATCAAGTCACTCATCGTTCAGTGGGGATCTTGACACGCAGGGTTGCAAAGGCGCATAATTGCACTTGCTCTGAGGAATCAGGGCGAATTCACGTAGGAGACCAGGCGCGAGCGGGTGGAAATGCTGACCAACTGAGCCAACCGGGTAGAAGACCTGATCCTGCGCGTGGATGCAGGTTTTTTTATGCCTGTTCCGACGGAATTCCAAAGAACGAGATATCAATGCCGACAGTCAACCAACTCGTCCGAAAGGGGCGCCAGTCGCCCAAAGACAAATCGAAGTCGCCGGCGCTGAAGGGGAATCCCTTTAAGCGTGGCGTCTGCACGATCGTGCGAACCCAAACCCCGAAGAAGCCGAACTCGGCTCTCCGAAAGGTTGCGCGGGTGCGCCTGACTCACGGCGTTGAAGTCACCGCTTACATCCCCGGCATCGGCCATAACCTCCAAGAGCACTCGGTTGTGCTCGTTCGCGGAGGCCGGGTCAAGGACCTTCCCGGTGTGCGCTATCACATCGTTCGAGGTGCCCAACAGACCTCCGGTACCAACAACCGCAAGCAGGGCCGCAGTAAGTACGGCGCCAAGCGACCCAAGCCGGATGCAGGCAAGAAGTAAGGAAGATTAAAGAACCATGCCCCGAAAAGGTCGAATCGAACCCCGTCATATCGCTCCCGATCCCGTTTACGGGAGCGAACTGATTCAGCGCTTCATCAACCGCATCATGCTCGATGGCAAGAAAGCCGTCGCCGAGCATATCGTCTATTCGGCCCTGAAGAATGCGGCTGAGAAGGCGAACGTTGGCGAGCTGGAGCTCTTTGAAAAGGCTCTGGCCAACGTGATGCCCACCATGGAAGTTCGCCCCCGCCGAGTCGGTGGTCAGAACTACCAGGTGCCGATGGAAGTTCGACCTGGGCGCAAGCGAACCCTCGCCTTCCGCTGGATGGTGGAGAATTCTCGCAAGCGGTCCGGAAAGAGCATGGTCGAAAAGCTGAGCAATGAGCTCTTCGATGCCTACAACGGCACCGGGTCTTCCGTTAAGAAAAAGGAAGACACGCACCGCATGGCCGATGCCAACAAGGCGTTTGCCCACTACCGCTTCTAATCAGTCCTTAACATTCCGAACCCAAAATAAGCCGTCCTATGCCACGATCACACCCTCTGAACCTCGTCCGGAATATCGGAATTGCCGCTCACATTGACGCTGGCAAAACCACCACGACCGAACGCATCCTCTACTACACCGGAAAATCGCACAAGATCGGTGAAGTTCACGAAGGTGCGGCCACGATGGACTGGATGGAGCAAGAGCAAGAGCGAGGCATCACGATCACCTCGGCCGCGACTTCCTGCTTCTGGCGGGGCAGCAACAATGACAAGCCCGAGCATAAGATCAACATCATCGACACGCCTGGGCACGTCGA
>DDSL01000079.1:6530-48400 GCA_002343825.1 Chthonomonas sp. UBA2391 | reverse complement strand
CGTCTGGGTGCTCACCAACCGAAAACCCGAGCACCGCCAGGGCAAGGTCCAGCTCATCGATGCAACGCCGTGGTTCAAGCCGCTCCGCAAGAACCTAGGCAAAAAGAATTGCGAACTCGCCCCCGAGCACATCCAGGCTATCGTGGAGGCGTTCCAGAACTTTGAGCAGAGCGAGCAATCCAAGATCTTCCCGAACGAGGCGTTTGGCTATTGGAAGGTAATCGTCGAACGACCGCTGAAGCTGATCGGGATTGATCCTGACCGCCCATACTCGGCCAAGGAGATCAAGGAACTCAAGGAGAAGAACGAGCGATCTGAGGATGGTATCCCCGTCATCAAGAAGATTCACAAGGGCAACGTCGCGCCCGATCCATTGAATGGGCTGTTCCCGGCCACCATCGGCGGCAAGCCTTGTGTGGTGGAATACGAGCCAGACAGCGACCTGCGCGACACCGAGAACGTTCCCTTGCTTGAAGATGGCGGAATCGAGGCGTTCATCCGGCGGGAAGTGTTGCCTCACGTGCCCGACGCTTGGATCGTGGCCGACAAGGTCCAAATTGGCTACGAGATCAGCTTTACCCGCTACTTCTACAAACCCAAGCCGATGCGGACGTTGGAAGAGATTAGGCGTGACATCGAGGCACTGGAGAAGGAAACAGACGGTTTGCTGGACGAAGTGTTGTTAGGACAGGGGGCATAATGGCAGTCACTGTTGACCAGATAAATCTGTGGCGTCAAGTCCGCAGCGAAGACCAAATTCTTGAGTTTAAGGAAGCCAAAACTCAATACGATAACGAGAAGCTCTACAAATACTGTGTTGCAATTGCAAATGAAGGAGGCGGGCACATTGTCCTAGGAATAAAGGACAAGCCGTTGCCGCGGCCGATTGTAGGAACGAGTGCATTCAATGACCTAGTTGGTATGGCCCAAAAGCTTTTTAATGAGCTAGGCTTCAGAGTGAACATTGAAGAGGTACTACATCCGGAGGGACGCGTTCTTGTCTTTCACGTTCCCTCGCGGCCAATTGGCACGGCCTATCAGCGAAAGGGAGCGTACTTGATGCGCTCCGGTGAAGAGCTAGTGCCAATGACCGAAGATGTCCTACGCAAGATTTTCGCGGAAGGCGCTCCTGATTGGCTAGAGGAAAAGTCAAAGATAGGGTTGGAAGCAAGAGAAATTGTTGATCTTCTCGACACTCAAAAATTCTTCGAACTCCTTGAGCTCAGTTATCCGGATAACCAAAAAGCTGTCATCGAGAAATTATTGCATGAACGACTTATTGATGAACAAAACGGCGTGTACGCGATAAGGAGGATAGGAGCGTTACTGCTTGCTAAAGACCTCACCAATTTTGAAGACGTTTCGCGGAAGCGCTTAAGGTTAGTTGTATACGAGGGCGAATCCAAGATGTTTACGAAATTGGATGAAACCTTTGAGCAGGGATACGCCATTGGTTACCAAAATATCGTTCGATTCATCATGGGGCAACTGCCTCAGAACGAGGCGATAAAGGATGCCTTGCGTGTGGAGACTTCCCTTGTTCAAGAAATTGTCGTACGCGAACTCATGGCAAACGCAATGATTCACCAAGATTTTCAGATTGGAGGTGCTTCCCCGATGGTCGAAGTCTATGAGAATCGAATTGAGTTTTCGAATCCCGGAGAACCAATCGTGCCGACAGATCGTTTCATTGACGGCTACCAATCCAGAAATGAGCGGGTGGCGGACTTGATGCGAAGAATGCACATTTGTGAAGAAAAGGGCAGCGGGATAGACAAGGTAGTTCTCTCCGTCGAGGTTTCTCAACTGCCGCCTCCAATTTTTAAGTCCTCTCACCGACGGTCAGAAGTGATCGTCCTAGGATTCAAAGAGTTTGAAGCGATGGATCGTGAAGAGCGAATGCGCGCAGCTTATCAGCACTGTTGCCTACGATATGTAATGAGGAAGGACATGACCAACCAGTCCTTGCGGGAAAGATTTCGTTTGCCAGACAGTAAGTCCTCTTCTATTTCGCAAGTGATAAATCAGGCAATTGAAGCACAGCTCATTCGCTTGGATGAAGCGGTGGGGGCATCGAAGAAAATGTCTCGCTATCTGCCATTCTGGGGATGATCATGGAATTTCGCCGTTCAAGTACAACTATGCGGATCCCGAGCGCCAGCATGGTCGTTTGTGTTGGATTCTTGCCGAGTGGTATATCGAGTGGTTGGCAGTTCCAGCGGTCAACGAGCAGTGTTCGTCAGCTTCGAGTGAGTGGAGTTGCCAACTCTGAGCTGGACCGTTCGAACTGGTCCAAGCCGCGCATTCACGTCGCTTTGGAGGCGGTTGTGTTGTTTCTGGGCGAGCCGGTGGTTTTATTTCAGAGTATTCTCTTGATGCTTGCGAAAATCGCGTTCGGGAGGCGGTTGAGTTTGGATTTCAGGTTCAAACAAGGGTCTGAGTCTATTTCAGAGTGTCCGTTGCTGTTGGCTCGGCATGGGGGTCCTTTTGGATAATTTACAGACTCCTTTCCCTAGCTTCCAGTCAACTGGATTTCCTTGGATGCCGACTTGTCCGGCACACTGGAGAGTTGTCAGACCGAAGACGATCTTTCGACGAATGCAGCGTTCTGTGAGACCCGAGGATGGAGTTGTTACGGCATTTCGCGATGGCGTTGTTACGCTGCGCAAGAACCGTCGCACCACTGGCTTCACCGAGGCATTGCAGGAGATAGGTTACCAAGGCATTCGCAAGGGCGACTTGGTCATCCACGCGATGGATGCGTTCGCGGGAGCGATTGGTGTTTCTGATTCGGACGGCAAAGGAACGCCTGTCTACTCTGTCTGCCAGCCGACGGGTGATGCCAACTCGTGGTACTACGCACTCGTGCTCCGTGAGATGTCTCGGAGCGGGTATCTGCTCTCTCTAGCGAAAGGAATTCGAGAGCGATCTACCGACTTCCGATTTGTTGACTTTGCCTCGTTGATGGTTCCATTGCCACCCGTCGAGGAACAGGAGCAGATTGTGCGGTTTGTGCGGCAGTTGGATTCGAGGGTGAATCGGCTGATCAAGGCGAAGCGGCGGTTGATTGAGCTTTTGAACGAGCAGAAGCAGGCGATCATCCACCAGGCGGTGACGCGCGGTCTCGACCCCACCGTCCCCCTCAAACCCTCCGGCATCAACTGGCTAGGCAATATTCCCCAACACTGGCGAGCCATAGCCATCAAGCGCATGCTGAAGCGGATGGACTACGGCACTTCGGAGAGCAGCATGGACGAAGGTGCAATCCGAGTCCTGACGATGGGACACATTCGAGATGGTGAAATCAACGTGCCTGTCAGTGGCGGGCTTGACGCTGTGCCCGATTTTTTGCTGCTTGAACAGAACGACCTGCTCTTCAACCGCACAAATAGCCCTGACCTGGTTGGCAAAGTTGGAATATTCAAGGGAACGGTCGATGACCGAGTCACGTTCGCCTCGTATCTGGTCAGATTGAGAGTGCTCGACGAGCATAGCCCTTTTTGGCTCAACTACCTGCTCGGAAGCCGGGAGTTCTGGGGTTTTGCACGGAGTCAGGCATTGGTGAGTTTGCACCAGGCGAACTTGAACTCGACCCGGTATGGTCAGATGCTAGTTCCTGTCCCACCACCCAATGAACAAGTTGAAATCGCTGAGCACCTTCGGGGAGCCTTGGCGACATTTGAACTCGGTATGGCAAAGGCAAGGTCGGAAATTGACTTCATCAGGGAATATCGCTCCCGCCTCGTCGCAGACGTGGTGACCGGCCAGCTCGACGTCCGCCAGCACCCTTGGGCGAACATCGAGATCGAAGACTCCACCGAGCCCATCCTCGACGACACCGAACTTGAAGACGACCTTGAAGAAACCGATGATGTTTTGGAGGAGGCAGGGGTCTGAGTTAAACTAGACTCAACGACCGACCGACTTTGTCCGTCTAACTAGGGACAACTATGAACGTCACCGTCCGACCTGAGCTGATCGCCTGGGCAAGGAACCGAGCTTCCTTGACCGTGGCAGAGCTTGCCCCAAAGGTCGGCACGAAGACCAAGCCCGCCCCCATCCAGGCGTGGGAGGACTCAGAGACACCGGTTGAGATTCCGGTGAAGCAGCTTGAGAAGTTCGCGGAGAGAACGCGGGCTCCCTTCGGCATGCTCTTCCTCTCCGAGCCGCCGGTCGAGAAGCTGCCCGTCCAAGACTTCCGCCGCCCGATTGCCGACGGCCCTCGCAAGCCGAGCCTCAATCTGCTGGACACCTTGCTAGAAACTGAGCTTCGGCAGTCATGGCTCAGCGAGCAACTGGAATCCGATGGCGAGGAGCGGCTGCCTTTCGTCGGTTCGGCGACCCTGAATAGCGATATTCGGGCACTCGCCGCTGAGATCAGGACGACGCTCCGCATCACGACGCAAGATCGGGCCGAGAATCGGCGGAACGCCGACGCCGTGCTTTGGATGATCGGTCGCCTGGAAGAATCCCGCATCACGGTGATCCGAAAGGGATTCGCGGGTTCAGCCACCCGACGCTCGCTTGACCCGAACGAGTTTAAGGGTTTCGCACTCGCGGACCCTTTCGCTCCGTTCATCTTTATCAATGGCAAGGATTGGATCGGTTCGCAGATGTTCACCATCGCGCATGAGCTCGTTCACCTCTGGTTAGGAATTTCAGCAATGCCAAGCGGTGATTGGTTCTCGCGCTCCGATGAACCGGTCGAGCAGTTTTGCAACCAGGTCGCGGCCGAGTTGCTGATGCCGGAAGACGAGGTGCGTCCACTTTGGCAAGGGAATCGCTCCGCCCGGCAGAACTCAGAGGCGGTTGCTCAGCACTTCAAGGTCAGCTCGCTGGCCATGCTCTTTCGTGCCCGCAATACCGGACTGATTACCGAGCAGATGCTTCAATCGACACAAGCGGAACTTCGGCAAGCTTTCGAGTCTACGGAGACGGAATCAAAATCGAGCGGCGGTGGCAACTTCAACAACAACGCCGGGATTCATCTTGGCAAGCGGTTCATCCGAGAGGTTCTAGTTCGGACCTTGGAAGGCCGGACGCTTTACAGTGAGGCCTTTGATTTGCTCGGGACTCGCAAGACCAGTGTGCTTCAGGAGATGGCGCAGAAATTCCTCTGAGACTAGAAAATGGCGTACATCTTTGATACAAATACACTGCTCGAAGCCAAGAATCGCTACTACGCCTTCGACGTGTGTCCCGCCTTCTGGGATTGGCTTCTGCTGGAGCGTCAGCGGGGCAACGTCCTCAGCATCGAGGCCGTGAAAGGCGAGCTCGAAGACCCCGACGCAGAGGCTTGGGCGTTGGCTAATCCATCGTTTTTCGAGCCCAACGACCTGACGAGGCTCGCCGACGTGAGTGACTGGGTGATAGCTGAAACTCGTTTCGCTCAAGCCTCTCGCAACTCGTTCTTGGCTAAGGCAGACCCCATCGTGATCGCGCACGCGCTCCAGAATGGACATACCGTGGTCACACAAGAGAAGCCAGAGCCGAACACCAAGAAAGCGAAGATCCCGGATGTCTGCTTGGCACTGGGTGTTAGTTGTAAAGATCAATTCAAGATTCTGAACGAGCTGAAAGCTCGATTCATCCTGGAGGTTCAACCGTGAGCACTGATACAAGTGAGAAAGGGCTAGAACTTCTGATCATGCGCTCGTTGACAGGTTTGTCCAACGAACAGATTTTGTCGTTTGGTCAGTCTGGCGGTGTGGCCGAATCTCCGGCAGGCTACGCCGGGGCCGGTTACCTGCTTGGGCACACGAAGGACTACGACAAGGACCACGCAGTTGATCTCCGCCATTTGCTGGCATTTATCCAATGCACACAACCGAAGGCCTTTGATCAGCTTGGACTGGCGACGGAAGGTAACGCCCGCCTTCAGTTCTTGAATCGCCTGCAGGGTGAAATCGCCAAACGCGGCATTGTCGATGTTTTGCGCAAGGGCGTTTCGCATGGGCCGGTGACGGTTCAACTCTGCTACGGGACGCCCTCCAAGGGCAACGCGAAGGCCATTGAGCAATGGAACTCCAACCTCTTCAGCATCACCCGTCAACTCCAGTTCAGCAAGGATAATTCGAAGCTCGCGCTTGATCTTTGTCTCTTCTTGAACGGGCTTCCTATTGCGACGTTCGAGCTCAAGAACCGACTCACCAAGCAGACCGTTGAGGACGCCGTCCAGCAGTACAAGCGGGATCGAGACCCTCGTGAGCTTCTCTTCCAATTCCCTCGATGCCTGGTGCACTTCGCGGTTGATGATCAGCAGGTGATGTTCTGCACGAAGCTGGCAGGCAAAGACTCCTGGTTCCTTCCGTTCAATAAAGGCTGGAACGACGGGGCTGGGAATCCGCCGAACCCGGAAGGGATGAAGACCGACTATCTTTGGAGAGAGATTCTCACCAAAGAAGGTCTGATCGACATTCTGGAGAACTACGCTCAGCTCGTCGAGACCAAAGACGACAAGACGGGCAAGAAGAAGCAGACGCTCATCTTTCCGCGCTACCACCAGCGCGACGTGGTCAGGAAGCTCCTCGCCGATGCGAAAACCAAGGGCGCGGGGCAGCGATACTTGATCCAGCACTCGGCAGGGAGTGGTAAGTCGAATTCGATTGCATGGCTGTCTCACCAGCTTGTGGGGCTCGAAGAAGGCTCGGTTCCGATCTTTGATTCCGTCATTATCGTGACTGACCGTGTGATCTTGGACAAGCAGATTCGGGACACCATCAAACAGTTCGCGCAGGTGGGGAGCATCGTCGGCCACGCTGAGCGATCGGGACAACTCAAGGATTTCTTGAAAGCGGGAAAGAAGATCGTCGTCACCACGGTTCAGAAGTTTCCGTTCGTGCTCGATGATATTGGGAACGAGCACCGCGACCGCAAGTTCGCCATCTTGATTGACGAGGCCCATTCCAGCCAGGGTGGGCGCACGGCCGCCAAGATGAACATCGCTCTCTCGGAGGTCGGAGGCGCTGAAGACGACGAGGATCTGGAAGACGAGATCAACCGGATCATGGCGGCGCGGAAGGTGCTCCCAAACGCAAGCTACTTTGCCTTCACTGCTACACCAAAGAACAAGACCCTTGAGGTCTTTGGAGTGCCTGACCCTCAGTCTGACGGGTCCGTGAAGCACCATCCGTTCCACAGCTACACGATGAAGCAAGCCATTCAGGAAGGCTTCATCTTGGACGTACTCGCGAACTACACGCCTTACCAGAGCTACTACAACCTCGTTGTCACCGTCGAGGATGATCCTGAGTTCGACAAGAAGAAGGCTCAGCGCAAACTCAAGGCGTACGTCGAGGGAAATCCCCATGCGATCCGTCAAAAAGCCGAGATCATGATCGACCACTTCCACGATCAGGTGCTCGCGAAGCAGAAGATCGGTGGTCAGGCGCGAGCAATGGTGGTGACCGGCAGTATTCGCCGGGCGATGGAGTATTCCCAGGCGTTCCAGGCCTACTTGATTGAGCGGAAGAGCCCTTATCGTGCTATCGTCGCATTCTCGGGCGAGCATGAATTTGGTGGACAAAAGAAGGTGACCGAAGCCACGATGAACGGCTTCCCCAGCTCGAAGATTCCGGAATACATTCAGGAGGACCCCTATCGGTTCCTGATTTGCGCGGACAAGTTCCAGACCGGCTACGACGAGCCGCTGCTGCACACGATGTACGTNNCTCCACACGATGTACGTGGACAAGGCACTCTCTGGGATCAAGGCGGTGCAAACCCTCTCACGTCTCAATCGAGCGCATCCGAAGAAGCACGACACCTTTGTCCTCGACTTCTCGAATGATTCGGACGTTATCCAGGCATCCTTTGAGCCTTACTACCGAACGACGATTTTGGCTCGGGAGACTGACCCGAACAAGCTGCATGATCTCAAGGCGGATTTGGACGGCTATCAGGTCTACGACTCCGAGGTAGTTGATCGCCTCGTTGAGCTTTACCTTTCGGGAGCAGAACGCGACAAGCTTGAACCGACCCTCGAATTCTGTGTAGCGACGTACGTTGAGAACCTGGATGAAGATCAGCAGGTGGACTTCAAAGGGAAGGCGAAGGCGTTCATTCGAACGTATGGATTCCTTGCGACAATATTGCCGTACTCGAACGCGAGTTGGGAGAAGCTGAGCATCTTCCTGAATTTCCTTGTGCCGAAGCTACCCGCACCGATAGAGCCCGACCTTGCGAAGGGGGTACTCGAAAGCATTGACATGGAGAGCTACCGGGTGGAAGCACGCTCAACCATGGCGATTACCCTAGCCGATGAGGACAAGGAGATTGATCCAGTTCCCGGCGCTGGGGGCGGCAAGCTACCAGAACCCGAACTTGATCAACTGAGCAACATCGTCAAGGCGTTCAACGAGCAGTTCGGCAATATCGAGTGGAAAGACTCAGACAAGATTAAGAAAATCATTGCAGAAGAGATTCCCGCCAAGGTTTCAGCGGACGTTGCATATCAAAATGCGATCAAAAACTCCGACATCCACAATGCTCGCATTGAGCACGACCGAGCGTTGGATCGAGTGATTCTTGAACTTCTATCGGACCACACCGAACTCTTCAAGCAGTTTAACGATAACTCGTCCTTTCGAAAGTGGCTTGCGGACAGCAATTTCAGTACAACGTACAAAGGGACATGCTCCGAAAAGTCGCAAAGTTGAATTCCGCATCCACATTGAAGGGCTCGCGTGAAAATGGTGGAGTGCCCCCGTGTAAATGGGGTGGTACTTTTTGAATCAGCTTTCGCGCGCGCGCGCGGGCCTGCGTTCGTTGTTATCGAGTGTGATTGAGGGGTGAGCCATCCAGCGATGGTTTCTCGGTTGGGGAGCCGGGTCTCCTGACCTGTATTGATCAAGTTCCCGGTAAGAGGTGACCGCGGAGGTAGTCACCATAGATTCCGCAGCGCAACCGGGCGTCCAACCTGGTTGAACCGGCCAACAAGCCACCAGACCTCAGGCGATAGAAAGCCTCCTCGCTGGACAGGGGTCGTCCTTCGAGAAAGCCCTTGACCTCGCCAAGCATTCCCTGATCACTGGAGAGGGCGACGAGCAGTCGACGGAGATGGTCCCCAAAAGGACCTTCATCTTGACTCGCGCTCAGAGCCAGACCTTGTACTGTGATCTTTCGGCGAACCATTTCATCCAGCGCACGACGGCAAAGGTAGGGTTGTCCGCCGACTAGTCGGGTGAGTTCTTGTAGGTCCCCATCGTCCCGCAGGGGCTCTCCGTAGCGTTCATTGAGGTCAGCAACCTGTGACGCAGAAAAGTCTGCGAGCTCGAGCCTTGTCCCGACATTGAAGGGTGACTGATTGAGATCGCTGATAAACAGGTGGGCTTCGGTGGCATATGCAAGCGCTACGGTGAATCTCGCCCAGGTCTCTTCAGCCCGAGCTGCGCGGCGGTTGTGCCAGGAGCGCACCATGCCGAAGAAGTCGCCGGAGAACGGGAGGCTGAAAAGCCGGTCGACTTCATCAATCGCCCAGATGATTGGATCCTGGATCTTGGAAAGGACTTGGGCGTGAAGGAATCGCTCGAAGTTCGTGTTGGCGCCAAAGAGCGGGCGCCAGGAGCCAAAGGGGTCTCCCTCGAGCTGTAGTTGTTCCACAAACTCAGCAGCAATCGCGAGATAGAGCTTCTCGTCGGATTCCATTTGGCTCCGGCCAAATGACTGAAGGTCGGTCCAGACGACCCGGATCCCTTTCTCCGATGCCGTGCGTAACGAGCGGGCCATCAGCGAGGTCTTTCCGATCTGCCGGGCTCCCTTCACCAATACGATGCTGTCGCGTTCGAGTAGCGCCTGGACGAATTCTTGATCTGTTGGGCGGGTGACATAGAACGGTGAATCCGGCGGCATGGCCCCGCCGACTCGCTCAAGTCGAGGCTCGGCCTTGGACTCTGGTTGGCTGGTCAGGGCTTTGTGGAGGGCATGGAGCAGGGTCTCGTCGTCCTCCGGCCCGCGCCATAGGGCATAGTGATAGGGATTGAGCAGGGCACCCGCATCGCCATCGACCGGCTCATCGGCGCCAACTCGGATCGGCAGAATTTTTGGCTTGCCGGTCTGTTGAAACTGGTCGATCGCGGTCTGGAGTTCGAACAGCACTATTTCGCTTACGGCAGATTTTTCGCTCAGGACCACGATGACGGCATCGGCGCCTCGGATTTCGCGCTCGATCGCCTGCGCCCACTGGACCCCGATGGTTAGGTGACGGTCGATAAAGACACGGAATCCTAACTCGGGCATCTGCTTCTCCAAGAGTTCCACGACGTGGTCATCTGGCTGGGCCTTGCGGCGATAGACGATCGCTAGACTCTCGGAGTTGGCAGGCGCTTCCTGCGGCAGGAGCCCAAAGAGCCGAAAGGGTTCATCATGCTTCGTGCGGTGCTCGCCCAGGTTCTCCAGGCGATCCTTCCAGGCGGCGAAAGCCCGGAGGTTGACGGCGAAGTAGTCCGTCATGACGATCCGGGTGCCATCTGCGCAGGCCATCGCCCGCTGGGCCCACTCGATTCCGGGGCCGCTCACGTTGACTTTGCCGTTTGCATCCTCTCGGCGGGTTACGAGACCGGAGTGGAGGCCGATGCGAAGCTTCACCGTTGCTCCGGTTGCGACGGTCTCGTGAAGGAACACGGCGGCCTCGATTGCGTCGGTTGGCTCGCCAAAAAAGACAAGGCTTACGCCGTCCCCGCTATCCAACTTAAGACACTTTTCGGGCTCTTGCCGGGCAACGGCCGGGCAATTTTTGACGGCCTCCAAAAGTTCGCGGTCGAGCCGGGCCTTTTCTTCGATCGGTAAAGGAGAGTATCCAACGCGATCGGTCATCAGGACGTGGGCGGTTTCTGTGGCGGGGCGGTTCATAAGGGTTTTCTGAGCCAGGCGTCGAGATCGATGACCAGTTGATCGCGGTGGGCAAGATCTGTGGGGGCGGGGCTTGGTGTGAAGAACGGGTTCGGCATCATCCCGGTGCTGAGCAAGGCGCGCGCTTCCCCGATCAGGATATCGAGTTCGAGACGAAAGTCCCACGGGTAGGCAGCGAGGTTAGTCTGCGCGTTGCCGTCGACCGGCTTGGCCTTGGCCCACTCCTCGACAGACTGCAACATCGCCTTCGCCTCGTCGGTACGGCCGAGCTTGGCGAGCGTCATCGCCATAAAGACCTGGCCGAAACGGTTGTCCGCCTTCACACTCGCCTCGAGACGCTTCTGAGCGTCTGCATAACGGCCCATGCGGAAGAGAATTGCGCCTGAGGAAGCCGATGTTGAAAATCTTTGTGGGTCGCTCGCCGCAGCCCTCTCGACTGCTACGAGGAGAGCGGCATAGTCATCCAGAGCATTCGGGGCGGCTCTGGCCGCGATCGCGGCCTGGAAGACATCGTCGGCGGGGGTGTCGGGCTGGATCGTCGCGTGGGCGGAACGGGCTGCCTCGCGCCAACCCGACTGGTTACCGAGATGGAGTCGGAGCAAAGCTAAGTCTTTGAGCTCAAGAACCGTTGCGGGCCGTCGAGAGGCGCAATGATCTAGAAGCCTGGCCGCCTCCTGAAAAAGCCCAGAGTTACCACAATCGTCAACGATTCGTCGGATGTTCCCGTCCTCCGGTAAGTCGATCATGCGTACCGCAGCATCAACGATGATCGGCAACTCCAGTAAGTTACTCCACACGATCATCCTGAAAAGCGTCTGCGCCTCCGATGATCGCTCTAAGTCGGCGGTTAACCAGTGTGTTGTTTGCCACTGCCAGGAATAACTGTTGCCAAGCTCTGAAGCAGTGTTTAAAGACTTGACGATCTCTCTGATCGGATCAACAGCGAGCCGAGCCGCAGCATTTGAACCAAGTGGAAACACGTCATGGCCAATCAAGAACTCATCGGTTGCCTCGTTGAAAGAGTGAGAGCTCTCCACTTGTAGCAGTTCCACGCCTGACTTGACGTCCCAGAAGTGAAAAGAAGCTCGCGCCTCTGCGATAAGATTACTAGCATCAGTTTGCGCCATAATCCTTCGCCCATCTGGGGAAAAGAACATTGACATTGGAATCTCGTTCCCTAGACTCGAACTGTCGAAATGGTTCAAGAGGTGGCCGGAATGACTATTCCAAATGCGTATTGTTCTGTCAGGGTGGGATGTGGCAAGTTCCGTTCCATCATGGGTCAAGGCAAACCGATAAATCCTAGATGAAGGGTTGATGCTTGAGATTTCTCGCCCAGTAGTTGTACACCAAAGTGTAAGCCCTTTAGCATCTTGAACAATTAGCAGTTTTCCATCGTCAGAAAAGCTAAAGTCACGAGCAGACGAACGGGCCTTCATGGAGTGCAGAAGAGTGCCTTTATGAGTATCCCAAAGCCGGACGGTGGATGTGTCGACAAAATTCACCGTCGAGTGCTTGGCAATAGTGGCGATATAGGTCCCGTTCTTTGAAGCCTCGGCAAGGAAGTTTCCTCCCGTTGCACCAAGAAGTCTAATCTCTTCTAGTGGTAAGGTGCTCGAAAATAGATATGATACACCGTCTGTACTCTTGATCGTAATGGGTTCAGATTCGCGAGGAAAAGGAGATGTGACTAGATTTCTCGGAATAGCACCGCCGTGCAGAGCATCACACTTCCACAAGTTGCCATCCCGATCAACGGAGATGATTCTTCTCCCATCGGGTGAAAAAGTGAAAGCCCGGCTAGTAGATAACCTCGTAATTTCTGGAAATACACCTCGGTTTTCTCGTACTTGTAAGGCGCCCGATGATTCCGATACCACTATTCGAGAATTATCTGGAGAGAAACCAGCAATTGCGACCGATGGAATCGAGAGCATGGCGTCAAACTCCTTGCGTTCAAGATTTAGTCGGTGAATGATGCTCGCGATGCCGGTGGAAGAAATCAAAAGATGCTTGTCATCTGGGGAAAACACGACTTGGATTGGAGAGAACCCATCTGGTCCTTCCACCATAGTAAGCATCTTGCCGTCGAAGCTGCTTGAGAATCGGTATGGATTGTTTATCGCAGTGATAAATTTTGATCCGTCTTTTGAAAATTCTGCTTGGAACACACGACCTGCGTTCCAAGCGTGGTATCGATTTTCTATAGTTTCGAGTAGCTCTCCGCGTTCAAGGTCCCAAAGCTTTGCGTAGTTTGCGCTCGCAGTCAGGAGCCTGGTTCCATCAGGAGAAAAGCGGATATGCTGAATTGGATGTTGATGGCCGATAAGGCGCAGAAGGAGGTGACCTCCTTCATTGTTGTAGATGCTAAGAATATTATCGTTCGTCGAGATGGCGATGTGCTCACCGTCTGAGGAAAAAGTTGCCATCAGCATCTCGTGTGAATCCGCGTTGATGGTTTGTAAGAGTGCCCCGGTGGCTGCGGCGTAAACTGACGCGCGATTTTCCGCGCAAGTTAGAATATACCGACCATCCTTGGAGAATTCCGCAGAAAGCACTAGGTCGGAGTGCTTGATCTCAATTTGTGGCTTAAGCGACTTCGCAGTATTGACGAGTCCCATCCCGTCTTGAGTCTCTATCAGTAGCGTTTCAGAATTGGGACCAAAGATTGGTAGGACATGGTTGGAGGAGCGAAAGCCTTCAATAGTGCCAGCATAGGCGCTTACAATTTGATTGGCGTATTGCCATTCGATTCCTCTATATTGATCAAATTCTGGACCTTTTGTTGCCGCAAGAATGTTTCTAGCTCTGGAAAAGTCACCTTTTTCAAGTGCTTGTTGGAGGACGTTGAGGTTAGCGCGGTAGAGCAGCTCAGTGTTCTTCTTGAGGGACTCACGCTCCCTCTTCGCCAGCAAGTCTGCCCGAGTTTTTTGCTGAAGAGCAGTTATTCGCTCGCGCTCAGCGCGGCTCTTGGCCCGCGTGGCGTCGGCCAGCGCGGCTTGAGTTTGCTGGTTTGCTCGGCGAGCTTCTTCGGCTTTTGCGTCGGCTCTCTGCTTCTGCTCGTTCGCTCGCGAAAGGGCGGCCTCAAGTTCGGTCTTGGCTTTTTCGGCTTCTTCGGCCCTCTGAACGGCCATTTCTGAAGCAGTGCGGGCCTCTTTGGCTCGATTGGCGGCGTCTTGTCGAGCGTTTGACTCTTGCCAAGCGAGTTTTTTCGCTTCGGCAGTGGCATCTTCAGCCTCGCTGGCTTTCAGTAGTCCGAACACTGCCAACGATCCGATGGCCATTGTCACTAATGCTGCGACGGCGCCCACACGGAGTGTCGCTGTCCTGGCCGCTCTCCGTTGACGTTGAATTTCAGCGTCGGGTAGGTTGGCTTCCACCCATGCGCGGTCGAAGGCGCGGAAATAGACCCGGTTCCTTACGGTGAGATAACCCTGAAGGATTGAAGTCAGGCCGCTCAGTTTGAGGACGGTGGCGATGGGATCCGTCTCATCATCTTTAACGCGTTTACCGGCTCGCACCTGTTGATACAGATCCAGGACGCGCGCACGTGTTTCTTCTGGATGGATCCCTTCTACAGGAGTCTCGAGCACACGTCGGGAGACATCTGCCAGGTTCGGTTCTTCGCTCCGGGCTTTTGTCGATAGAAAGAGCGCTTCGGCAACTCTATCCACGCCGCCCTGGGATCGAACACCGGGATCATTTGCAACGGTCTGGGTAAGTTTTTGTGTGAGGTAAGGATGTCCGCCAGTCCAATAGTGGATGCGTCGAATTAGTGCCGCACCGTCACGGTTGGGGCCCGTTAGTGCCTGAGCGTACGGCGACAACTCTTCCAGGGTGAAGTCCGTCAGCTCAATACGAGTCCCGATGTTAAAGGGCGTGATCTGAACATCTCTGATGAGTTCGCTAGGGGTGGCGACCCCCAAAAGGCAAAACGTAAGATTCGATTCTGTTCCATCCGCGCGTCGGTTGAAGGCCTCACGGATGCCTGCGAAGAACTCGTCGGTTGAGAATGGAAGAGAGCGGACAAAGTCGATCTCGTCGATGAAAACGACCAAAGCGCCAAGATTTTCGAGGCCCATTTGCAGGGCGCCAAAGAACCGCTTCATCGGGCCTGCCTTGGCCTGTCGATCCCAGAGGTCCAGCAGTTGATCTTCAATCTCTAGGTCTTGGCCAATCACCGAGAGCATCGATCCATACCATTGCTCTGGTCCCAGGTTTGACCCGAATCGCTGAAGGTCCAGAACAACCGTCTTGATGCCTTGGGACTCCAGGGCGATCCGGGTGCGGATCATGAGCGAACTTTTGCCCTTTTGGCGGGAATCCAAAACGTAGGCAAACTCCTTCTTTACCAATGCCCGGAGGAGTGCCTGGTCGGCCGCTCGTGGCACGTAGCTCGGGGCGTCGAGCTTTAGTGTCCCACCGGCGGTAAAGAAACTGCTCATGTCGAGCAGAAGTCTATCCTCTTTGTCTGTCCTAGTTACTAGACACCGGTCGGGTTGAGGGCTTGTTCGAGCTCTTCGACGGCTTTGCGCTGGGTGGATTCGACTTCGTGGGCGTAGAGGTTGGCGGTTAGGCTGATCTGTGAATGGCCAAGTTGTTGCTTGACGGTGTGGAGGTTCACTCCTTGTGCGACCATAAGGGTCGCGACCGTGTGCCGCAGCTTATGGAAGCTCAAAGGAGGAAGACCGGCCTTGACCAAGATCTTTTTGAGGTGCGTGTTGACGGTCTTTTGGTCGATCGGGGCGCCCGATCGCCCGACGAAGATCAGGTCGTGGTGGGGCGCAACTCCAAGGGCTCTGAGGAGAGATCGCTGGGCCAAGAGGGCATCGACTCCCGGCTGGGAGAGGGCCAGATGGCGCTGAGATTCCTTGGTCTTCGGTTCCCGAAAAAAGTGGCCATCCTTGCCGCGTTGGAGTTGGCGGGCGACCCGGATGGACTTGCGGTCTGGGTCGAAGTCTCCCCACTGAAGACCGAGCACCTCACCAAGGCGGAGTCCGGTCAGGCAGGCGAGGCTGAACAGATGTTCGAACACATGCCCGCGAGCCTCGGCTAGGAATCGTTGCACTTGTTCAGCGGTTAGGCTCTGGGGGTCGCGGTGTGGAAGCTTGGGACTATTGACCCGGGCGGCAGGGTTGTGCTCGATCAACCCGTTCTTCCAAGCTTGAGCCATAGCAGTATGCAGAACGCGCTTCATTCCTAGCACGGTGTACGCGCTGAGCTCCGAGTGAGATTTCGTGTTTAGTAGCTGCTGGATCTCCGTCGGGGTGACCTTTCGAATCGGGAGGGAGCCTAGGGCAGGGATTAGGTGGACGCGGACAAAGCCTTCGTAGCTGTGATATGTCTTGGGGGCCCGGTGAGGGCGGATGTAGGTCTCCAGCCAATCATTCAGCCATTTGCTAAGGGTGATCTCCTTGGTTTGGGGTTGAAGCTGGCCGGTGGAGTAGAGCCGCTTGAGGTTTTGGATCTCCTCGACCGCCTCGTTCCTCGTGCGGGCATATACACTCTTACGGATGGGATTCCCGTTGGCGTTATATCCGGTGAGGATGCGGGCTTCCCATCTGCCATCCTTCCTCTTTGTGATGGTATATCCGTCGGAGCGGCGAGTTCGATTTGGCATCTCCTTATTGACGGCAGAACTGACGGCAGAGATGCGCAAATACCCTAGAAAAGGTGTATAATCTTGGAGAGGTAAAGTGTAATCTAGAGCCGTTTTGAATATATATATACAACGGTAGATGTGCCCGGATCTAATTTGTAAACAGCGGGTCGCGGGTTCGAGTCCTGTTGCCGGCTCCAGGTTTTGGGGTGCTTTCTCAGCCCTCTGAGAGGGCCAGGGCGGTCATGACTTTCACTCCGATGGCCAGCGCGTCGTCGTTGAAGTCAAATACCGGAGTGTGGACGCTCGGGTAGGTTTCTTGACCTTCGGGGATCAGGCCGAGTTGGAAGAAGCAGCAGCGGCATTCCGCGCCGTAATAGGCGAAATCCTCGCCCCCCATGGTGGGTTTTCCGTCGTCAGAGACTTTGTCCGCCCCCAGAACTCCGGTGGCGACTTGCAGGAAGCGCTGAACCGCGCGTTCGTCGTTCACGGTGACGGGGTATCCCTCATTGAGGGTGACGATAGCCTTCAGATCGCTTGCGGCCGCGATTCCGATGGAGATCTGGTGCACCCTTTCCTTGGCAAACTCGCGAAGCTCGGGCGTCATGGTCCGGATCGTCCCATGCAGCGTGGCCGACATCGGAATAACGTTGTTGGTGCTTCCGGCGTGCAACGAACCCACGGTCACGACAACTTGCTCAAAGGGGCCGACATTTCTGGATGCGATTTGCTGGAGGGCCAGGACCAGATGGGCTGCGGCGACGACTGGGTCTCGCGTCGATTCCGGCATCGCGGCGTGGCCACCTTGTCCTTCTAGCTCGATGATGAATTCGTCGGTACTGGCCATCAGGGGGCCCACTCGCGTGGCGACGTGCCCGATCGGGACGCTGGTCCAGCCATGCAGGCCGAACATCATGTCGGCCTTGTTGCCAAGCAGAGAACCATTCAGGCACCCGTCTTCGACCATGTATTTGGCCCCCGCGCCGCCTTCTTCGGCGGGTTGAAAGACAAAGAGCACATTGTTGGGGCGGTGGCTGGATTTTACAAGCTCGTTCGCCACGCCGAGGAGGATCGTCGTGTGGCCGTCATGGCCGCAGGCATGCATCCGGCCCGGGATCGTACTGGCATAGGGCTTGCCGGTCTCTTCGTGGATCGGGAGCGCATCCATATCGGCACGCAGCGCGATCGTGGGGGCAGATTCCGGGTTGGTGGTGGCGGGGAGGTAGCCCAGCACGCCGGTGCCCAGTGCGAGCCCCGCGCGAAACTCGATTCCAAGGGCGCCGAGGTGGCGCTGGACCAATTCGCTGGCATAAGTCTCTTCAAACCGGATTTGGGGATGAGCGTGAAGGTCGTGGCGGATTTCCAGCAGGTCCATGTTGATCGTTAGGGTACCTAGCCCAGAGGGAAGCATCTTGGTAACATGACGGGCATGGTGACCCTTGTCGCGATGATTTCGGCCTCTTTGCTCGCTGCTCCAAAAGCTCCGGCTCCAGCCTTCCGACTGCAAACCGTCAAGGTCGAGTCAAAAGGGCGATTCGAAGCAGAGGCCAGCTACCCCATCTTTTCTTCCAAGAGTGAACTGGCTAAAGTCGCGAATCAGTTGCTGCAAATCCAGGCGGGAAAAATTCTAAGTGCCTGGACCAAGGAGGTCGATCAAGACTTCCTTCCCAAGGGGTCTCCGCTCCCGCCGAATCCTTATGGCTTTGATCTTGATCCGAGTGTAGAAAGCTCAGGGCCCTCGCTCATTAGCGTGGTCAGTACGGTCTACACCTATACCGGCGGCGCGCATCCCAATCGCTACTTTGTCGCCTCGAACTTTGGGGTGGTGAAAGGGAAGGCCAAGCAGATTCAGATCGGGGACCTGTTCCGCCCTGGTTTCGACTATCTGCAAGAGATCACGATGAACGTGATGCCCGAATTGGTGCGCAGGGAAGCGGGCTGGGTCGAGAGCGGATGGATGCGAGAGGTCGATGCCACTCGGGCCAACATCTTCACCGTCAACGCCAAGGGAATCACGTTCTACTTTGAGCCCTACAGCGCGGGGAGTTATGCCGAAGGTGAATACATCGTCACGGTGCCATTCTCCGAGTTCACGGGCCTCGATCGAACGGGTCCTCTCCGCCAATTCCGCTGGTGATCTTTTGGATCGAGGAGCGAGCGGCCCTATAATGAAGGGATGCTCGCTCTTTCCCTGTTGCTAGGTCAGACAACACCGCCGCGTGTGGATCTGCGAAATGTGGTGGTGTACGAGGCAAATCTCCGCGCCTTTCAGCCCGGAAAGCCCTTTGTCGAGCTGCGCGAAGAACTCTCTTCCATCCGGAGGTTGGGGGCCAATGTCCTTTGGCTTATGCCGATCCACCCGGTCGGACAATTGAGGAGCGTGGGGCAACTCGGATCGCCCTATGCCGTTCGGGATTATCGGGGGCTCAATCCGGAATTCGGTACGGAGGCAGACTTCCGCTCCCTCTTGGCCGAGGCAAAACGGCTTGGGATGCGGGTGATCCTCGATTGGGTCGCAAACCACACGTCTTGGGATCATCCCTGGATTCTTAATCCGGGTTGGCACTCGGTGGATGCTCAGGGCAACATCATCATCCCCCCGGGCACTAACTGGAACGACGTGGCCGAGCTGAACTATGACAACGCGGCGATGCGGCAAGAGATGCTGGCTTCGATGCGGTATTGGATCGAGACCTACGGGGTCGATGGGTTCCGCTGTGACCATGTCGATGGCGTCCCGGACTCCTTCTGGCAAAGCGCCATATCGAGCTTGCGGACGCAGTTTGCGGATCGGCGGTTGCTCTTTTTGGGCGAGGCGAGTCGGGCCAATTTGGTCCCCTCCGTCGGTTTCGATTTGCTTTATGATTGGGATACCTTTTCGTTCCTGAAGCAGATCTTTGCGGGCAGCCGGAGTGCCAAGGACTTCGTGCCCCAAGCTCGGCGCAGTACGGTGCCCCGAATGAGGTTCATCACCAATCACGACGAATCGGCCTGGAATGGGGGGCTGGCGAGTACCTCGGGAACGGCGGAGGGAGCCGCCGCCGCCTTCCAGGCGATGGTCTTCTCGGGCGGAGTGCCGATGATCTACTCCAGCCAAGAAATCGGCTACGGAGCGGCATTGCCCTTCTTTTCGGCCACGACCCTGAACTGGGCCGCGGGCGCGTCGGCAAGGGCCGATCTCACTCGGGTGATGAGCGACTTCTCGCGACTCAAGATGCCGCTGCGCCCGACTTTGCAGGATGCCTCGACGACCCGAGTGATTCTCTATCGAGCGCAAGGAGCCGCCGGAAGCATCGTGGTGGCCGTCAATAGTTCGCCCGACCCGCAGCCGCTCTCGATTCCTTCGACGTGGGGCGTCCGGACGCCGCCCTCGACGATCGCCGGACACCGGGCTCTTCGCTTTATGCAACCAAACAGAGGGCAACGGGCAGAACCTACAGAGGTTCCGGGCCGATAAGCTGGACGGGGCCGGGCAAGAGAAAGCCCCTCGATCCAGGGAGCAAGGGGCTTCGACCGTTGGGGCTCGAAGGAGCGGATTACGCCCGGCGCCGGCGGCGCAGGAAGCTTCCCAAGCCAACCGCAAGGGCGGCAATCGTTCCTGGTTCGGGGACGGGTGCGACCTGATCTTGGATGCCAGGTCCGGAGAGCAAGACGAGCTTCTGGCGAGTCGCGGCGGATCCGCTAGCCACACCACTCAGGAAGGACTGCGCCATGCCACTGACCGGGTCGGAACTCTGGAAGTACCCGCTCGAAAGACTCAGGTCGTTATCGAAGGCGATCTCCCAGTGAGCAAGTTGGAAGGCGGCGGTGGCCGCTTGATTGCCCATCAGACCGGGGAAGAACGATCCCCAGAGTCGCTCCATGCGGTCGGTTCGGGCCGCGTCGAACGAGATCGGACCGGTGATGCCTCCGGTGGCGGTAGAAGATCCCAGCAGAGGGGTTACGTTCGGGTGCGTTTGGCTTCCCGGGTGAATGTTCTCTCCGACTTCCGCGCAAAAGGCGGTGAAGCCGTAGGGTGCGGGCGGAAGAAGCGCGGTCGTGCCACCCGTGCGAGTGCCGACCATTCGCGCTGCGTTGAAGCTGTAGGCCGTGCCACCGATGGACATGCTGACCGACTGGATCAGGTCGATTGAATAGTTGGCGACGATTGAGCCGGCCTGAGCGGAACCAACCGCCCCAAACACAAGTACCCATGTCGCCATTCGGGTTGAATAGCTCATCAAATTAACCTTTCGACGGGCACCATTGCGCCCAAACATGAAGCTATTGGTCTTGAAGCTGTTCTTTGTGACGGGATAAGTGGATTGAGTCCTGAAACCCCGCAATTATGTAGGGATATTTGATCTTGCGCCCGAATCCACAGGAATGCCAAGCTGGTCTGGTCATGAAAAAGACCCCACGCTCCAGGTGGAGGTGGGGTCTTGAAAGGGATGGATTGGGTCGATTAGCGGGCGTAGAATTCGACGACTTGGGTTTCGTTGAAGAACTTGGGGAAGTCTTCTCGCTCCGGCAGACCGATGATCTTGCCCGACATGTTGGGCACGTCGGCCTCCATGTAGGCTGGGACCGGGGCTCCTTCGTAGTGGTTCATCCTAGCAATCCCCTTGCTGCTGTCTCGGTCTCGGACGCTGATGACGTCGCCGACGCGGAGGGTGTAGCTCGGGATGTTGACGATCTTCCCGTTGACCAGGATGTGGCAGTGGGTGACCATTTGTCGGGCTTGGAAGACCGTCTTCGCATAGCCGAGTCGCCAGACGGCGGTGGCCAGTCGAAGTTCCAAGAGCCTCAAGAAGTTCAAGCTGGTGTTGCCGTGCATGCGGGAGGCGCGCTCAAACGTGCGGTGGAACTGCTTTTCCAGCATGTGGTAGTAGCGTCGGATGACCTGCTTGGCAAGGAGCTGGTCGCCGTACTCCGAACCTCGGCGGTCCTTTTGGTTGGGACCGTGTTGACCGGCCGGATAGGGCCGCTTGGCGCTGGGACACTTTGCTTGTCCCCAAATGTTGAAGCCGACCTTGCGGCAGATGTCTGTCTTTCTTCCTCGGTAAGTTGCCATGTTTGCTTACGAGCCTCCAGAAGGTTTTTCTGGTCGTCTGGTGGGGAGGCTCATTTTCTCGGTCGCCCTCGCGCCGGGAGGTCCAGCCAGTCGAATCTAAAAGGATACCGGATCGGGGCCGGTCGATGATAGTCCCTTCAGAGTCGGGCACTTGCTTCGAATCAATGAAGTTCAAAGGTCCCCGCTGGAGGATCTGGGCTCAGCAAAACCTTCGGCCTTGAAGGCCCGACCGGCCCTTAGGCAGCTAGTCACGCAGCCCGGCAAGGTACGCCTCAGCCTCTTCGCTGGCGGTACCGATCCGGGCTCCCGTGATCATGGTTAGTCGAAGGGTCATCTCTTGGGTTGGGATACCTAGGTCGCCGAAAGTCTGGATCTTGGCCTCTGTTTCGGAGAGGTCCAGGACTTTTGATGCCCGGCGTCCTTCGCCCTTGACTTCAAGGGTCAGAAATTCTTGGCTCGCCAGCCCCTTCTCGAGAACCTCGCGGATGCCTTTGGGCTTGCGAGCCATGGAGTCCGTAAAGGGTTGGGTCGGCGAGAAGTCTTTCAGGAGCAGGAGTCGAACGGCGTAGTCGTAATTGTCGGATAGCGCATAAATGTCCTCAAACTCAATCGTGCTTTTCCCGTCGGGCTGACCGAGAGAGTTGAGTTCATCGAGTTCGAGGGCAAAGTCACTGAGGCGGGTGATCTGGCCCCAGAGTTCAGCCCCTCCATCGGCCCATTCGCAAATGCCGATTAGGCTTCCTTCGGCGTGAGCGCGGCGGATCTCCGCTTCGATCAGTGTCATCGAATGGTTTTACCTACCAGGCACAAAGCAAAAAGCCCCCAGGCGACTGCCCGGGGGCCCCAACCGAAACTTGGGAGTGTGTCAGCGGCCTTCTTCGGCGCTCTGATAAACCTCGAACCCTTCGCGGCGCACGAGTGCATCGCGCTTGGCCGTATCGAGGTCGGCGGCCACCATCTCTTGGATGAGCTGCTCAAAGCTGACCTTGGGTTCCCAACCGAGCTTTTCTTTGGCCTTGGTGGGATCGCCGAGCAGAGTCTCGACTTCGGCCGGGCGGAAGTAGACGGGGTCGACGGCGATGACTTCGCGATCGGTGCCCTTGACAACTCCGACCTCGTGGACGTCTTGGCCACGCCACTCGATCTCCATGCCGACATGCTTAAAGGCGTGCTCGCACAGGGTGCGGATGCTGTACTGTTTGCCGGTGGCGACGACGTAGTCATCCGGCGAATCTTGTTGCAGCATCAGCCACATGGCTTCAACGTAGTCTCGAGCATGACCCCAGTCGCGCAGGGAGTCCATGTTGCCGAGGTAAAGCTTCTTTTGCAAGCCGACGGCGATCCGGGCGGCGGCGCGGGTGACTTTGCGGGTGACGAAGGTCTCGCCTCGCAGGGGAGATTCGTGGTTAAAGAGGATCCCGTTGCAGGCGTACATGTTGTACGACTCGCGGTAGTTGACCACGATCCAGAATCCGTAGAGCTTGGCGACGGCATAGGGCGAGCGCGGATAGAACGGCGTGGTCTCCTTCTGCGGAATCTCTTGGACCTTTCCGTAGAGTTCGGAGGTGCTGGCTTGATAGAAGCGAACATGCTTCTCCATTCCGAGAATGCGCATGGCCTCCAGAATCCGCAAGGTGCCGATGGCGTCGGAGTTGGCGGTGTACTCGGGCTCCTCAAAGCTGACCTTGACGTGGCTCTGGGCGCCGAGGTTATAGATCTCGTCCGGCTGAACCTCTTGGATAATTCGGATGAGCGAGGTCGAGTCGGTGAGGTCCCCATAGTGGAGCTTGAGAGGTCGGCCCTCCTCGTGCGCGTCGTGGTACAGGTGGTCGATCCGCTGGGTGTTGAAGAGCGACGTGCGCCGCTTGATCCCATGGACCTGATAGCCTTTTTCCAGCAGGAATTCTGCGAGGTAAGCGCCATCCTGACCCGTAATGCCGGTGATGAGTGCCTTTTTCATAGCCAAGAACGTTCTAGTTTAGCAGACCGCCATGCGGTCGCCCCGGTTGTGTTATCGGACGGTTAAGGTTGGATCTTTTGCGGGGAATTGTCCATCTCCCCTGTCACATTTGCGCAGTTTTTCACCGACATTCGAACGGGATACCTGTGCTGTGTGCAGGTGATGGGGCCATTGGCTCTATCTTCCCGCCTTGAAAAAGGAAAGGAGAAACAATGAAGAAAGCAATCTTTATCCTCGCCGGAGTGGCAAGTGCGGCGCTGAGCATGGCTCAAGCTCCTCTGGCCCCGGGCGGTAACAGCCTGGTTCCGGCCGTGGCGCTTGGCCCCGGCATGATCATCGCAAATCGCGTCGACAACTTTGTCGGTCTGGACTTCTTCGGCAACATCGCCTTTACGGGCAAGATGGAGTCGGCTGTCTTCCAGCGCCCCGGCGGATTCCTGTCGTTCCTGTATCGATTCGAGAACACCGGTGGCGGCCTTGCCGACCCGATCAACCGAATCGCTGCGACCGACTTCGCTGGCTTTGCCACCGCAGTTCGCCAAGATCCCGCTCTGGCCCTCGGCCTTCCGACGGTCAATGCCATCACCGCTGACCGCTCGGCTAATGGTCGCCGAGTCGGCTTCGACTTCGTTGCCGTCAATCCCGGCGCCAAGTCGTCGCTGCTCATCATCGACACCAACGCCCGGTTCTTCCGACCCGGCCAGGTCTCGATCCTCAACGGTGGAACGGCTAACGTCCAAGCCTACGCTCCGGTTCCTGAGCCGGCAACCATGCTGGCCCTCGGTGCTGGCGTGGCCGCTCTGGCCCGCCGACGCAAGAAGGCCTAATCGGACTTCACTGACCCAAATTCAAAAGCCCTCCAGTTCTCGTAGCCTGGAGGGCTTTTTCTTTTTGCGGCGGGGAACGTTAGGGGAGCAATTGGGAAGAAGGCCCACCGGTCCACCATCGCCCCCCGCCCCGAAGTTATCCCCGGCCGGGCATGAGCGACCCCAGCCAGCGGGCGAATTCTCCTGGAGTGCGGGTCTGGGTATAGATCAGCCCGGGGCCGGTCAGCTCGGCGACGATGCCTTCGCCACTCGTCACCATGCCCATGATCCCCTTGGTCGCACGGCGCAAGTTGAAGGGCATTCCGTCGCTAAAGGCCACCAGGTGCCCGGTGTCCACGATGTAGGTCTGACCAGGGGGCAGCTGGATCGCATGGATCGCGCCGAAGCTGTTGAGCAATAAAGGCCCATCGCCACTGATCCTCAGCATGAAGAGTCCCTCACCCGAGAAGAAAGCCTTCATGTTGGCCTGAGCCTGGACGTTGAGGTCCGATTCGCAAGCAAGGAAGCATCCGCTCGTCACGAGCATGGAGGTGTTTTGGAGATTGATCGCGAGGATATCGCCGGGCACACTGGGGGCAAGAACCACCTCGCCCGGACCGCCCTGAGCCGTGAACGTGGACTGAAAGGCGCTCTCGCCGCCCAGCATGCGCGTGAAAGCCCCGCCGAGGCCGCCTTTCATCTTGGAATCGAGGACGACGTTGGGGGTCATCGACATCATGGCCCCGCTCTCGGCGCGGACCGATTCTCCGGCTTCGAGCATGACGCGCGCGACGGCGTAGGACGGTTGGTAGAGGATCTCGTATCTCATAATGGGCAAAAGTCCGGATCGGACATCTGCCTTCCTTACGTCGGGGGCCCCCCAGACGATTCACCCCCGAGTTATGCAGACCGCCCTGACGCCCGAGACCGAGAGCCCGGAGAACCTTTCCCGGGTTTTGTGGGCGTTTGCGTGGCCGGTCGTCGCGCTCAACTCTTTGCAGGTTCTCAACACCCTGCTGGACCGATTCTTCGTCGGCCAGTTGCCGAGTTCGGCCCTGATGGCCCAGTCGGGGGCCATGAACCTGATGTTCTTGCTCTTCAGCATCGCGGCCTCGATCGCGACCGGGGCCTCGGCGATCGTGAGCCGGGCCTATGGAGCCAAAAATCGGGCCGAGTTTCGGGAGGCCGCGCGGCAGTCGGTCCGCATGGCGATGGTTTTTGGGCTTCTTTTGGCCGGGATCGGGATCTTGGCCACGCCCTTTGTCGCCCGGTTGGTATTGCCTGCTAGCGAGACCGCCGCGATCGCCTCGATGATCGAGTTCTTGCGGATCTATGCGCTGGGGCTCCCGGCGATCTTCGTGATCCAGTCGCTGGCCGGCTGCTTGCGGGGGGTGGGGGATAGCCGGAGTCCGATGTGGATCTCGGGGATCCAGATTCTAGCCCACATCGCGTTGAATTTCGTGCTCATCTTTCCCCCGCGAGCGCTCGGCGAAACGGGGCTGGTGATCCCGGGCTTGAACCTGGGGCTCAATGGGGCCGCCTGGGGGCTCTCGCTCAGCGCGTGGCTTTCGGCGTTGCTCTATCTGTTCTTGGCCCGGCGGACCGAGCTCGGACTCTCGGGGACCTTGGGACTCCCCCGCTGGGTTTGGGTCCAGCGGGTCTTCCGGATTGCGATCCCCAGTGCGGTGATGTCGGTGCTGCGTGTTTTCTCGCTGACCGCCTTCACGATCATCCTGGCTGGGGTCCCCAGCGGCGGGCCGGCGATCGCGGCGATGGGGGTGGCCTTTGCCATCGAGTCGATCATGTTCATGCCCGCCTTTGGGCTGAGCATGGCGGCGAGTGCCCTGGTTGGCCAGAGCCTGGGAATGAAGAAGCCCGAGCGGGCCGAGCGGATCGCCTGGATGGCCGGTCATCACGGGGCGCTGGTGGTGCTGGCCGTGGTCGCTCCGATCTATTTTGGGGCGCACCAGATTGCGGGGGTGATGATCGAAGAAAAGCCCCGCCCCAAGGTCGAGACGGTGCATCAGATGCAGGCCGCCGAGGCGGAATCGGAGGCTAAGAAGGAGACCCAGAAGCAGGCGGTGGAGCTCCTTCGGTGGCTCTGCCTCACCGAGGTTGGCTTCAGCTACGCGATGATTCTGATCGGGGCGATGCAGGGGGCCGGGGACACGCGGAACCCCCTCTGGATCACGGTGGTGAGTTTATGGCTGTTGCGGGTGCCGCTGGCTTGGGGCTTGGCCTATCCGCTGGCGCTCGGGGCCACGGGGGCGTGGATCAGCATGAGCGTTTCTCAGCTGATCCAGGGGATCTTGGCGATGATTGTCTTCCGCCGAGGAGCTTGGAAGTCGCAGGTGGTTTGAAAGTCGGTGACAACGGTACACCAGTGTTAAGACGACGTTAAATCTCGCAGAAATACTTGTCACATTTTAATAGCTGGGTAGAATGCGTGTAAATGGTGGCAATCTTCGCGCGAATTCTCGGGAGCCATTGGTGGTCGTGTCGCGTGCCTAGCCGGATGGTTATGATCGACAGTCATCGCTGAATTCTGCCGCCACCAAGCCTCAATATGAAAACTCTTTGCTTCACTCTAGAGAAAGTTTCGCGGTCTGGTTACAAGGTCCGTTGTGGTCGGGACAGAGATGGATCGGTGACGATCTTTGACTACACCATCATGTCGGGTAACTTCGACGAGGTGGGCGATGAGTAAGCTACTTGCTTTTGGATTTCTTTGGATTGCCGTCATCCCAGTTGCAGTCGCAGAAGTCCCGAAGTACCGTCTTGATGTGTTACCCAAACGAGCTGGACTTGAGAATCATCTTGTGGGGGTTTCTCACCTCAACAACAAGGGAGATGTTGCCGTCCAATACGCGGTCCGCGGAATTGATGCCACTCACTATGAAATAGGGTCGGCAGACGGCGAGAGGAGGCTCATCCCCGCCCGATCTGGGGACAACCAATTCACGGTCCGGAAGTTGCATGACAATGGTCATGTGACGGCTCGGGAACTCGATTACCAGACCACCGAAGCCTACGCAGCGGTCCTCGAATCGGGTTTATTTCGACGATATTCCGAGCAACCGTTCTCGGTCAGTAGTGGGACGTCCGACGGAACCTTTGCCGGGAGGGTACTTCGTAACGGGAAATCATTCCCGGCCATCATGAAAAATGGGATCATCGAAGAGTTCGCAAGTGAACTTCCGAACGGCAGAATATACGACATCAACGACAATGGATTCGCAGTGGGCGAGATGGATCGTCCCAATGATCCTACTTGGTACCCGGCTGGCTGGCAGGATGGCAACTACGTGTCGTTTGCGCCCCGGGACGGATGGGTGTTCGGCGGGAACTACAAAGTGAACAACGCGGGAATGGTGCAAGGGTGGGAGTATCACACCGACCCGGCCACAGGCAAGAAGATCTTTTCCCCAGCCATCTGGAAGGATGGCAAGGTGACTCGCTTTCAGCGACGGGAAAATCGTCGATGGTGGCTCCCTACCGGCGGATTTAACATCCACGGAGACTACGCTTTTGAAGAGTATGACGATGACGGGCAAGGCCGCTACAATCGCCATACCTTTGTCATCTTAGGTGGAACCACCTATCGTACGGATGAGCTGGTTCCGCCGGAATACAAAGACTTCTTAGTGTATCCAACTTCGATCAACGACCACGGCTGGATCGCGGGCGGTCTATTGAATCAGCAAACGGGCGAAACCAGGGCGTTTGTCATGCGGCCTGTCCCCGAGCCGGGAACGCTTGCTGCGCTCGGCCTCGGACTTGCCGCCCTCGCACGGCGGCGCAAAGGTTCACAGGGTTAATCGCAGCCAAACTTCCGGGTTGGCTCGCCTCGCTTTGGCGGCGAGCCAACCCTCTGGCTCCTTTACCGGGTCATAATTCAACCCATGCCTCTCTCCCGCGAGCAACTGGCGCAGCGAGCAGCGATGGAGCTGCGAGATGGTTTCTATGTCAACCTCGGAATCGGAATCCCGACGCTGGTGGCTAACTACATCCCCGACGGGATGAGCGTCACTCTGCAGAGCGAAAACGGGATGCTCGGGATGGGGCCTTTTCCTTATGAAGGCGAAGAAGACCCCGACCTGATCAACGCCGGGAAGCAGACGATCACCCAGCTACCGAGCACCAGCTATTTCAGCAGCGCCGATAGCTTCGCGATGATCCGCGGGGGCCACATCGACCTCACGATTCTCGGCGCGATGGAGGTCAGCCAGGCGGGCGATCTGGCCAACTGGATGATCCCGGGCAAGATGGTGAAGGGGATGGGCGGGGCCATGGACCTGGTCGCCGGGGTTCGCCGGGTGGTCGTGGTGATGGAGCAAACCAACAAGGCGGGCGAAAGCAAAATCCTGCCGGATTGCACCCTTCCGCTGACGGGCAAGGGGGTGGTGAACATGGTGATCACCGACCTCGCGGTGTTTGAAGTCGTGGATGGTGGTTTGGTGCTGAAGGAGCACGCCGCCGACGTGGATCTCGAGACGATTCGGTCCAAGACGGCGGCAAGCTTCAGCGTGGCCGAGCCACTTGTGGTTATTCCGGTTTAGGTCTGATAGGTCTGATTGGACCTATAGGACTTATAGGACTTATAGGTCCAATCAGACCTATCAGACCTAAACCGGAAGCGCGAGCCGGGCGAGGACCTCTCCTCGTTGTCGCAGGTCTAGGACCTTGAGCACCGAAAGGGTGACCCCGGCCCGGTCGACTTGATCGCTCTCGCTGATCGTCGCGTCGGAGGAGAGATACAGCGTGGTGAACGGCCGGTTGCTCACCGAGTTGACGACTCCGTCGTTCACATACCGCCTCGCCTGGCCCGGCGAGACGATTCCGAAAAGCCCCACTTGGGGCGTCGTGTTGATCGTCAGCGTCTCGCCATTGAACTGAATCACCCGCTTGAACCGCTTCTGAAGTGGGGTCATGCGCGGCCTCCGTCGCCATAGGCGGGGGCCTCGGCCGGGACGGCGATATCGACTCGCAGATAGGGCTTCAGCCGGTTCTGACCGGCGGCCCGGAGCCCGGTTGGATCGTTAAGGTCCTCCGGAACGTAGGGCCGCAGGACGAGTCCCTCGACTTCGACGCCATCGAGGATTCCCAACTCCCGGTAGGCGCGTGCGGCATACTCACCGGCGATGAGGTCGGCGGCGGCATAGTTGATGGCGGCCCCGATCCGGCTATCGACTCCCGCGCCGAGGAGGTCGGGCCGAATCTCGGCTTCGATCACGGGCTGGAGCTGGTTGATCAGTTGGCCGATCACCGCATCTTCGGCCGTCCCCGAGATGCCAAGGCGCTCCTTGATGTCGCTGACGGCCACCGACACGCTCATGGGTCACCCCCAAAGGTTCGCAAGCCCTGGTTTTCGGTCAGCCGAGAGAGGAGGCTATTCGACTCCCTGACCCCAGCCCGCAAGTCGTCGAGCGAAAGGTGGAGGGCGTCCGTGCGGGCCTCGCTTCGATGGATCGCGGCTTCGAGAACTTCGGTGAGGCGGTCGGTCATCATCTTTTGCTGATTGAGGCTGAGCCGGGCGAGGGCGTAGGCCGAAGCCACCACGCCCCCCAGCACCGCCCACAGATCGTGGGAGAGCATCATCCGACTCCGATGGCCTTGCCGAGCGCTCGCACTGCGGCTTGTAGATCTCGCCAGGTGCGCCGGAAGTCCTCGATCCCGGCTTTCACTTCGGGGTCCTGAGCGGCCAGTCGCGCCAGCGCTTGCACCGAGTTTTCGACCCGTTCGGCCTTGGTCAGGACGTCGAGTCCCGCCGCGACCACCTTTCCGCCGATCAGTCTTCGCCAGATGCCTCCCATCAGGCGTTGGCTCCATAGGCGCACTGCCAGAGTCCGAGGCCGACATTGTATCGAGCCCGGACGCCGTACAGGTAGCGGTCTTGCATGAACGCCGATTCCGATCCGCTGCCGGCTTCTAGGGCCGCGAACTCGATCGGAACGTCGCTGCGCTGTTGCAAGATCAGAGCCCGGATCGCGCGCTTGGTATCGAGCAGGAACCAGTTGTCGGCGCTCGCCCCGGTGAGGAACGGCGACACAACCACCTTGAGCCGGCCCTGGAAGGCGTTGGCATAGGGCGTCGAACCGGCGGTGTCGGTGGCGTTGCCCTTATAGACCACGACCGCACTTTCGGCCAGCTCCAAGGCGTTCCACATCTGGTTTGGACCGACCACCAGGGTATCGGGCACGATTCCCAGCGGGATTCCTGCTTCGTCGGGCACGGTCATCATGGCGGCCATCGCTTCGGCCAGCGCGTTGGCTCCGAGCGCATTACCGCTGGTATTGCTGAAGGTGCCCCCCTTGACCGGGTGGGTTCCGCTGAAGAAGGGAACACCATCGAGACCGTTGCCAGTGAAGGCTCCAGCGAGGGTTTCGATGAGCATCTGGTGGCGATGGTGGGCGACTCGTCCGGCAAGGTCGCGAATGCGCAGTCGGATCAGGTCCAGTTGGTCATCCTCGATCGCCTTTCGGTCGACCGCGATGGTCGATTCGAAGGTCTTGTCACTGATCGTGACGCCATAGCCCTTGAGGCCCTGAAGCACGCGCTCACCCACGAACTCCCGCATCCCCGGAACGGCTCCGAGCCAGGCGTACTGCTGGCTTGGGACGGTGGTTTGGATGATCGTCGCCAGTCCCTCGATCGGGCTATGGTTGAGCTCATTGCGATAGGCGACCTCGAACTCGGTCTTGAGTCCGGGTAGCAAAAGCTCCGGAATATCGGATTTGGTCAATGCCATTTCTATTCAGCCTCCTGATTAAACGCTGTAGTTGTCGATGCGGACACGGACGCCCGCAGAACCGGTCGAGGTCGTCTCGATGCCCACGATCGTGCCGACCTTGTAGGCGTTGGTCAGCCCGGAGGCGCTCGCCTGGACTTCCCAATCGGTCACCGCGTGGAGCTCCTTGCCGAGGTCGGCGATGGTGGGCGAGAAACCCGCGTTGGCCTTCATGACAAAGGAGCCACTCTTGGTGACCGAGAGGCTGCGGTCGCCGGCCTGCCCGCCGGAGTTGTCCACGGTTTCGTTGGCGATCCCGATGAATTTGAGATTGGCCGTCCCATGGGCCATCGGGACCGCATATCCGGCGCTGTTGATGCCCACAAGGGCGCCTTTGTAGATCTTGGCCGCGGCCATTTTGTAGGCCATCACGAGGCCGGGGCGTTCGAAGGTCTCGTAACTTTGTGCGAGAGCTGCCATTTGTTCCTCCTTATCCTTGTGCCCGCTTGCGCTGGGCGATTTCGTCCAGGCTTACGCCAGGAAAGTAACGTTCGTAAAAGGCCCGTTCTTCGGGCAAAAAGAGGGCCGTCGTGGCCTCCTCGCCCCCGGGGCTGATCACTCCGAAGAGGCCGTGAGGGGGTTGCCGCTCGAGCATGGCGACCATGAGCTGGGCCACCGATTGCCGCTCGCCATCGAATTCGATCGCATCGCCACTTCGCAGGACGGCCCGGGCAAAGGGCACTTGGCTCGGGAGCAGGCGACCTTCCTTGAGAAGTTGATCGATCCTCTGGTCGGCCTCTTGGGCTTGCTGCCTCGCAAAGAGTTGGGTGTAGGCTTGTTCCCAGTCGGGGCTCCCGAGGGTTGCGTCGAAGAAGACGAGATCTTCCCGAAACAACCTTGCCCCTGGGATGCGGGGGTTGCGTACGAGGCTAACCTCTCGGATCCGCTTGAGATCGGGCGTGAGACCCAAAGAAAGGCCCCGAGCCTCGCTCTGTTCGATCAGAGCGTTGGCCTCGTGGGTCAGTTCCAAGGTGCCAAAGAGTTCATCACCCTTTAGTTCGACCGACTTCAGCACTCCGAGCTTGAGCGGATTGGGGTTGTGTTCGATCCAAACGGGGACGGGTTGGTCGAAATTCTGAACGATTCCTGCCAGGGTCTCGACCGTGATCGTGACGCCCTTATCCGGAAACTCCCCTGCCTGGAAGAGCTTCGCTCGGCGGATCACCGAGTCTTCCATCTTCAATCTTGAACCTCCTTGTGCGGATGCACACTTTGGAGGCGAAATACTAGAAGAATGTCAACTTAAATCTGACCGCCGTCATAAATTCTCTTGCCCTGCCTGATAAAGCGAGCCGCCACCAGTACGACCCAGATCGCCACCAAAAGGCCGGTAAGGATCTGGCCTACTTGAAGACCTTGATCCGTTGTATTCGGCCAAACATAAGGGGCCATCATCAGCCACGAGCAGCCAAAGACGGTCGGGGCCAGCATCTCCCAAAAGTCGCTCCACCGCCTGCGTCGAGTGCTGATGATTGTGGGAAGAAACAGCTGATCGAGGCCGCCCCCGTCACCTGGAGCATAGAGCCGCATGGCCCCCTTCCACCGCTCTTCATACTCGTCGAGGATGTCGCGGATGCTGTTCATCGCGCCCAAGATCGCCAACAAGCTGAGGAGCGAGATCAGGACTCCACTCACGATGAACACGATCCGCAGCGCGGTGATCGCGCCCAAAAAGCGGTCGATATCGAAGGATCCCGGCAGGTTGGGAACCGGAAATTGCTCCAACAGGAGTCCCGCCCTAAGGGTGTGGTAGGCGGGATTATTGACCAGAAGGACAAACGACCCCAGAAGGAACGCCTGAGCCCCGACCAGCCAAGAGACCCTCTGTGAGATCAGGTGATCTTGATGCTCCAGCTGCGACCGATAGGCCTGCCTGAGACTGAGCAACGTGCCAAGGACCTCGATCGAGGGTGGGGTCATACGTTCCATTATGAAGTCCCCGTACTTCCTCCGGACTTTGGGGCAATGCCGTGGGGATCGTTAAGAAATCGCCCGATCTCCCAGACGGGGGTACCTTAGTTGACACACATGAGAGTGGCGGTCATTGGGACGGGATACGTCGGTTTGGTCACCGGAGTGGTGCTGGCCGATATGGGCAACGACGTGATCTGCGTCGATAACGACCCGAGCAAAGTTGAGAAGCTCCGAAACGGCATTTCGCCGATCTATGAGCCGGGAATCGAGGAGATGATTCGCCGGAATCTCAACGACCAGAGCATCCGCTTTGAAGCCTCGATCGCAGACGCGACCCAGGCCAGCGAGATCGTCTTCATCGCCGTCGGAACTCCACCTGGGGAAGATGGCACCCCCGATCTGACCGCCGTCCGCGCCGTCGCCCGCGAAATTGGCAAGGCAATCGACAAGTACACCGTCGTCGTCAATAAATCGACCGTCCCCGTCGGCAGTGGGGATCTCGTCGAGAACATCATCGCCGAACAGGGCGTCTCGAAGGAGCTCTTCGACGTCGTCAGCAATCCAGAATTCTTGAGAGAAGGTTCGGCCATCCACGACACTCTCGAACCCGACCGGATCGTCATCGGAGCCAAGAAGCGAGAGGCCGCCAACAAGCTGGTGGAACTCTATGCCCCGCTCGAAAAGCCGATGTACATCACCGACCTCAACTCGGCCGAGTTGATCAAGTACGCCAGCAATAGCTTCCTCGCGATGAAGATCAGCTTCATCAACGCGATTTCGCGGCTCTGCGAAGCCTGCGGTGCCAACGTCAGCGACGTGGCCAAGGGGATGGGCGCGGATAAGCGGATCGGCCCCCTCTTCTTGCAGGCTGGCTTGGGATGGGGCGGTTCCTGTTTTCCCAAGGATGTCGAAGGCCTGATTAAAGTCGCCGAAGGACTCGGCTACGACTTTGAATTGCTCAAGGCGACCCAAGAAATCAACACGACGCAGACCCTGCACTTCCTTGGCCGGGTCGAGAAGCGGCTTGGCGGCCTCCAGGGCAAAAAGATTGGGATGCTCGGCCTAGCCTTCAAGCCGAACACCGACGATATCCGCGACGCCAAGTCTCTGGTCCTGATCGAGGAGATACTGAACAAAGGCGGCTCGGTCCACGCTTACGACCCCGTCGCCCAAGAAAATGTAGAGAAGGTCTATCCGCAGATCCAATATGCCGACCACGTCTTTGATGTCGCCGAGGGAGCCGATGCGATCATCCTCGTCACCGAGTGGAACGAGTTCAAGCAGCTTGATCTGGAAAAGCTCGGTTCGAAGATGAAGAACCGGATCCTGTTTGATGGTCGCCGGGTCTATAGCCGTGCGTCGATGGAAAAGGCTGGATTCGAGTACTACACGATCGGCCAGGCGCAGTAAAGGAAGAATGCTCTGGCGTCAGGCCTATGCGACGCCTCACAACGTCGCCGAGAACCTCGCCGGACCCGCAGATGAGCGTCCGTGGGCTGGGGTTGTCGCCCGTTCGGCGCTCGCCGCGACCAACTTGCGGCTTTGGTACGCGCTCGCGGTGGNNGCGGAGTTTGGGGATGTCGGTCCAATTGCCTTTGGCTTTGTGGAGCAAGACGGCCGCGAACTCTTGCCCCCGAGTTTGGCCGAGGTCTTTCGGTTTTGGACTCCGCACGGTTTTCCGATTGAGGACCCGCGGTGGCGGGCCGATCAGCCGCTCGGGATCGTGATCGATTCGGGCGGCCAAGCCGGGCTATGGTTTGGCCCGATCACCGAGGACGCTTGGGAAGAATTTGCCCGGGCGGCCCGCGAACTAGTCGCGGACTCGGACCGGTGAGGCCATCGACTGCGCTTTTGGCGGCACGACAAATGTGAAATCGACATCGGTCGGAACAAAGTTGTCGTAAATCGACAGGGTCCACCGGGTCACTCGTGGCCGCTGCCCGAGAAGGTCACTCCTCTCGAACCTTAGCTTCTGAAGATGTACTTGTCCGTCATCCTCGTCTTCATAAAATTCGTAAGTGAGCGTCTCGGTTGCTGGGTTCCCGGCCAGATAGCGAACGGCCTCCCCTGGGGTCACTTCGGCTCGGGAGAGCGGATTGCGCGGGCTCCACTTGTCGAGACGGGTGAACAGATCCATCTGGAAAAGCGAGAGCGCCTGCTCGGGGCCACTCAGATAGCTCTGCATCAGCGAGGCGTAGTCTTGGGCTTTTTTGGCCGCGACCGCGCTGTAGCGGTTGCGGCTCNNCCCACGAAGTCGACCTCGGGCACCATCTGCTTTTGGCCCCGGACTCGGCGGGCGACCCACCCTTCGACCCTCCAACCAGCTCCGTTGCGATTCCAGTAGCTCGTGGCCTGAAATTCTTCCTGGAAGATCCCGTCGACTAGGATCTCGCCATTCAGCGAAAGCGCGAAGGATCCACCCGTCACCAGGTTCACCAGACCTTCGGTCACGATGTTTTTGGCCTGTAAACGCTGGTCGGCTTGAGCCGAAGCGGCGAGGGTCAGCAACCCGAGACAGAGGGCAACGCACTTCATGGTCGATGATTGGACGGTCTTTCCAGGCCGAATGTTCCCGGCCCAACGGCGCAGAAGCCAGGCCCCGGACGTCCTATGTTAAGAATGATCATACTAGGAGTATCTGTCAATGAATAACTTTGCCGCAATTTTCGCGGATTACGAAAACTTGTACTTTACTCTTCGCAAGGCGCTCCCTCACTCCGTTTCATCCGTGGATAGCCTCAGCGAGATGTTTCGAGAACTCCGCGCGAGATTGGATACCGAACAGCATCGTCCAATCATCCAAAGAGCCTACGCCGATTTCAACGTCAACGATATTGACGACGAAGCGCCTCGCTCTCTGTTGCTGAACGGTTTTGAACCGGTGATGGCGCTTGGATCGGGTCACAAAAACGCCGCCGACATGCGCTTGTGCGTCGATGTCATGAGTACACTTTATACTCGGAAAGATATCGAAACTTATGTGATTGCAGCCGGTGATCGTGACTTTATCCCCGTGCTCATGCACTTGATCGAAAGTGGGAAGAGAGTCATCGTAGTCTCGTTCCGAGATTCCTTGAGCGGCGACCTTCGGACAATTGTCGGCCAAGACGCTATCTGGGCGGCGGAAGATTTTATCTCTGAGCAGGTTCGCCAGCAGATTGAAGAGCACAAGCGCCAACAGAACCTGAAGGCCAAAGAGGAGCTGATCAGAGCCCAGCAAGAGCGGGAGCAGGCGGCCGAACTCCAGAGCGCCAACGGGTATAGCGAACCCGAGCTGCCACCCATGGTGGTTCCGGAGTTTTATCCCGTCCAGGTGGTCGAAGATGATGTGATGAACGGATCGATACAGATTTTGGTCTCGGAATATGGCCACCACCGCGAGATCTATTTGAAGCCCGTGAAGTTTCGCCTAGAGCGTGAATTTCCTCAACTTGACCAATTCGAGGTGCGCCAACTCTTCAAGGACATGGAGGATATGGGGGCGATCGCGATCAATCAGCGCCAAAACGAGGACAAGACCTACTCGGTCATCATCCTTAACTGGAACCACCCCCAAGTCCGGCGAGCCTATGACCCGCAGCAGGTGGTGAACTAAGATCTGAGCCTGATCCCCACCAGGGGCGGGGATCAGGTAACACTGGATTGGCCTAGAAAACAGGTGCGCCGTAGAACCACCGGGTGCGGTCTGAGATCTTCACTAGGCTGTTGGTTCCGGGTTGGAACGACCACACCTCGTTCTCTTCAACTCCTCCCGCTCGGACTCCGAGAATAAGTCGGTCGGTCTTGGTGACAGCCAACCCATGGACGGGCTTCTCGTTATAGAGAACCTCTTGGAACCCGGACTCGGTATCCACGCGAACAACTTCCCAACCTGAGGTTCTGTTGAAGTTCACATAGCCAACTCGTTGGTTGTCCGCAAACCAACTATTGAACAGCTGTCCGGGGCTCGATGGGGTGATAACCCGGTGACTTCGGGTGTCCCGGTCAAAGACTCCTAACGCCACCGACTTATCCAGGTAGGCGATCCCGAACACGATCTTCTGTCCGTCGGGAGAGATTTGCGGCTGAAGCAGAGCCTTGGTCCCGGGGATGCTCAAGATGCTCCTCTCGGTCTTAGTCTCCAGATCACCGATTGCGAGCCCACCCTCATGGCTGAAGACGAACTCCCGACCGTTCGGACCGAAGGAGATCCATAGCGGATTCTTGAACGACGACTTAAAGACTTCGCGACCGCCATCTTGGGAGATCACGGCGATCTCCTGACTCGTGCCCGGGACTTTCGCAATGAACTTGGTTCCGTCGGGGCTGATTGATGCGAAGCCGACGCGTCGGGCGATTTCTTGAGCCCCGGTTCCGTTCGGGCGCATGATGCCAAAAAACTGATCGACCGTGCCATTGGGGAGCCGTTTGCCCTCGATGTAACAGACCCAGGATTCTCCCGAGCGACTAGGCCACGGAGCGATGGGAATGACTCCGGCGACTGGGTCGGTCGGGAATCCAGGTGTCGACCCTGAGCCGCCTCCCGACCCGCCGCCTGAGCTTCCGCCCGCGCCGGGATCGAAGAAGTCACCGGGATCCGTGGTTACCGGATCGATAATCGCGAGGACATCACCAGAGTTTCCGGAACTGACTGCGTCGACAATGGCACTTGCCTCCGAACTCGACGCACTCTGGGATCCTGCTCCCCCGCCGCCACAGCCCGCCATAACGACGAGAAGTGAAAGGAGTGGCCAAGCGAAACGATATTGAGAAGAATTGCTAAACCTGTACATACCAGCCTCACCTGTGAATTGGATCCTGTAAACCTTGGCAGATTCGGGATCCCTAGAGATCCGACGCGCTATAGCCGACAATGGTTCGCCAGTTAAATCGGAAAAATCTGTACGGATTCATCGCTGGGGTAATCTTTAACCCGACAACCCATTCCCGCTGTAAGGGAGGATACTAATGCCCGCTGAACGCTACGAAGAGAGTTACCTTTACCGACTCCGACATTCCGCCGCTCACCTGATGGCTCAGGCCGTCCAAGAGCTTTTTCCAAAAGTTCAGCTAAGTATCGGGCCACCCGTCGAAAACGGGTTCTACTACGATATCGACTTCCCCCAGCCGCTCCGAGAGGAAGACCTCGCGAGGATTGAGAAGCGCATGAAGGAGCTCTCGAAGCTCGATCAGCGAATCGTTCGTACGGAGGTCTCCAGAGAGGAGGCAAAAGCAATGATTCTGGACCCCGCGATCCCGGGGAATGGCCCCGATGTGGCCGAGTTTAAGCTGCAATTGCTCGATGCGATTCCCGAAGGTGAAGCGATCAGTTTCTATGATCAACAGCGCACCGACCGGGAGGGAACTCTCCACCGATTTGTGGACCTTTGCCGAGGGCCGCACGTGGAATCAACGAAGGAGATAAAACACTTCAAGTTAATGTCGATCGCCGGGGCCTATTGGCGCGGAGACGTGCGGAATAAGCAGTTAACGCGGATCTATGGTACGGCCTTTGAAACTGCCGATGAGCTAGAGAATTATCTGCATATGCTCGAAGAAGCAAAGAAGCGGGATCACCGGCTTCTGGGGCGAGAGCTGGGGCTGTTTATGTTTAGTCCGCGAGTAGGAACAGGGCTCCCACTCTGGCTCCCAAAGGGTGCCATGTTGCGCCACGTGATGACCGACTTCTTGCAGCAAGAACAGCTTAAGCGTGGCTACCTTCCGGTAGTAACGCCCGCAATTGCCAACATCAAGCTCTATGAAAAGAGCGGTCACATCATCAACTATCGGGACAAGATGTTTCCGTTCATGGAAGATGAGGAGCGAGAAACCTATATTCTCAAACCCATGAACTGCCCGTTCCACATCGAGATCTATGCCTCTCACATGCGGAGCTATCGAGATCTTCCGATCCGATATGCCGAGTTTGGAACCGTCCATCGGTACGAGCAGAGCGGGGAAGTTACCGGTATTCTCCGAGCCCGAGGCTTTACTCAGGATGATGCCCACCTCTTTGTGACTCCGGACCAACTGATCGAGGAATTTGTTGGAGTTGTGGACTTGATGCAAGCGGTGCTCAAGAAACTCGGTCTTACGCAATATCGAGTTCGCGTCGGAGTCAAGGATCCTCATTCCGATAAGTACGTCGGCGATGATGAAAACTGGGAAGCGGCTACGGCCGCCATCAAGAATGCATGCGACAAGCTCGGGTTGGAATACGAACTCAGCGAAGGTGATGCAGCGTTCTATGGTCCAAAGCTGGACTTGATCATCAAGGATGCTCTCGGTCGAGAGTGGCAGATGGGAACGGTCCAGGTAGACTATAACCTTCCCGAACGATTTGACCTAGAGTACATCGGTGAGGATAGTAAGCCCCACCGCCCAATCATGATCCACCGGGCCCCATTTGGGTCTCTTGAACGCATGATCGGACTCTTGACCGAGCAGTACGCAGGAGCGTTTCCGTTCTGGTTATCACCGAACCAGATTGCGATTTTGCCCATTGCAGATCGGCATATTGAAAAGGCCCAAGAGGTTGCTGAGTGTCTTCGCGGAACGATCTACGATACGCGTCCATTGCGAGTGAGTGTGGACGAGCGTCGCGAAACTCTAGGCAAAAAGATCCGCGAAGCTCAACTGCAAAAGACACCGTTCATGCTGATCATCGGGGATAAAGATCTGGAAGACGGAACCTTAGGAGTTCGATCGAGAGAAGAAGGCGATCTCGGCGCGATGACGCTCTCGGATTTCCTGGGCAAACTTCCTCATCCTTCGGCGTCGTGAAGAAGCTTCACTTCATCCGGGTTGGTGGAACAGCGATGGGTGGTGTCGCCGCCGCCCTTGCTAAGGCTGGTTACGTTGTTCAGGGTTCGGAAACTGATCTCTATGAACCGATGAAGAGCTACTTGGCCGATAGCGGGGTCCGGGTGTTTCCTGAGTTTTCGGGGAAGCATCTCGATCAGTTTGCCCCCGATATCGTGGTGGTCGGGAACGCGGTCTCCCGAGGAGTCAACCCGGAGTTAGAACACGCTCTTAATCTCCGCCTTCCGATCAAGAGCTTGCCCGAAATCATTTCGGAGGGATTGATCGCCCGCAATCAGTCCGTAGTTATCGCCGGTACGCACGGAAAGACGACGACCACGAGCATGACCGCACACCTGTTACACGAGGGAGGGTGGAGTCCGGGGTTTATGATCGGTGGGGTTCCAGGAAACTTTGATGTTTCCTGTCGACCTGTTCCGGCCGCGAGACACAATACCGATCAAGGGTTGTTCGTTATCGAAGGTGACGAGTACGACTCGGCGTACTTCGATAAGCGAAGCAAGTTTCTCCACTACCGCCCAACGGTCGGCGTCGTCAACAACATCGAGTTTGATCACGCCGATATCTTCTCGAGCCTGGACGACGTTCTCAAGAGTTTTCGTCTCTTCATTCGCACTGTTCCCGAGAATGGTTTACTCTTAGTCAATGGGGATGATCCGAATATCTCTCGACTGTTAGACGATAAGGTTTCTCCAATTGCGACTTTTGGTCTGGGCGAACAAAACGACTGGCGCGCAACAAGTATCGAAAGTGGAGAGTTTGGCGTGCGTTTCCAGGTGCAAAAGAAAGGGCAAGCCTTCGGCACGTTCTCTTGTGCCCTCCCTGGTGAGCACAATGCTCGAAATCTGCTTGCCGCCATCGCGGTTTCGGATTTTTATGGTGTTCCGGCTCAGGCCCTTCAGGCCGCCACCGAGAGCTATGTGCCCCCCAAGCGGAGGATGCAAGAGCTGGCAACCTGGCAAGGAAGAACGGTCATCGATGATTTCGCCCATCACCCGACCGCGATTCGAGAAACGCTCCGAGCGGTGGCCGCGCGATATCCCGGCCGGCGGATCTTTGTGAGCTTTGAACCGCGATCCAATACCACCACCCGGAACCTCTTCCAGCGCGAGCTAGAAGAGTGCTTTGAGGGTGCGAGTGGAGTGTTGCTGGGCGCTCTCGACCGGCCTTGGAGATACTCTGACGAAGAACGGCTAGATACTGGTGTCCTTCAAGCAGCGCTGCAGAGACAAGGGATGTTTACTTTCGCAATTGAGAATGATCTCGCAGGAACTGCGGATTGGGGAAAGTATCACCTGGAAAAGTTGTCTGTATGGACAGCCGAAGGGGACGTGATCGTGCTCTTGAGCAACGGTAACCTGGGCGGTCTCCGGGCGATGCTCAGTTCGGGTTGATCCAGTCGGTCATGTGCCGAGCATCGAGTTTGTAGAGCGCCTGGCTCCGGGCTTCGATGATTTGTCGCTCGATGAGGGGGATCAGATCGGTGAGCCTCTGGGCGGTGTCGGTCGTTTCGAGTAGCTGCTGCTTCACCAAGTTCTCAGCTGGCAGTAGATTGGCGATCAAGAAGGAGACCTGGCTGGAATCAGTCGGGAACTGAACGTGGACGTTCATGTCGGGGCGCGAAAAAGCGCTCTCGATCCAAAGTCGAAAGCTCTCTTGTGCGCGAGTGGCGAGAGCAAAGACCCGGTCTTCGTTCTCGGGTTCAAGTTCCACGACGGGTTCGACCATCCCGACCATATAGGGCTTCGAGGTGTCGAATTTGCGGACGCGGAACCGGTTCTGGCCGCGGACCATGATGTCCATGCGACCGTCGTCATAGTGGTGAATGTTCTCGATCCGGGCCGCCGTTCCCACCATGTAGGTCTCGGCCCCGGGGCCGATCTCGCTACCCGATCGGATTAACACGACGCCGAAAGGCAGGTCGAAATCGAGACAATTCCGGACCATCTCGCGATAGCGCTCTTCAAAGATATGAAGCTGAATCGGCGCATACGGGAACAAGACCGTATGGAGAGGGAAGAGCGGAAGTTCTTCCAGGTGCGCCATTCCCTCGTATTATGTCCGTTTCATTCTCCCTCGCGTGGATCCCCAAGAAGTGGCTC
>DDSL01000079.1:0-6500 GCA_002343825.1 Chthonomonas sp. UBA2391 | reverse complement strand
GCCCCGACCGGTGTCGGGGCTCCGCCCCCGGGCCGGCGAGCCAACTGCGCCACAGTTCCCCCGAAATTCAACTCGAAACCGCAAGCGAAGTGCCAGACCGCAGAACTTTACGAACCCTAGGTCAGTCCGATGGTAACATGTGACTTCGCTCGGGGACGCCCGAGTGAGGCGGCTTCTTGCCCTCAATCCTAGGAGACCCTCCCTTGCAATTGGAAACCAACGACCAGTTAGAACAGCTTAAGCAGCGCGTCGCCGAACTCGAGTCGGCGCTTGCCGGTACTCGACAAGAGAACGAAAAGCTCCACGTCGAGCTGAACGAGTACAAGGGCGGCAAGACCTCGGCCGGTGGCAAAGCAGTCGCCTCGGCCATGGAGGCCACTCCCCTTAGCGAGGCCGAAGCGACCCTCCGCCGACTCGTCCAGCGGATCGCCATGATCCTCCAGGCGGACAAGATCGTGACGATGTTCCATGACCGAGAGCGGGGCGAACTCATCGCCGTACCGCCGGCTTTCGGTTTCGAAGAAGTCAACCTGAGCCGGTTCAAAGTCCGCGCTACCCAAGGAATTTCCGGCGAGGTCTTCCGTACAGGCGAGCCGATCATCTTCGAAGACGCCATCAATGATCCGCGGACCGAAGGCGACCACTTTGTCCAATTCGGGGTTCAAAACGGTCTGACCGTTCCTCTCGTGATCGAAAAGCGAGACGAAGAAGACCGCGTGGTCGAAAAGAACGTCATAGGCGTCCTCCATGCTTTCAACAAGCGCCACGGCGAGGACTTTATCGATGAAGACGTCCGCCTTCTTGAGCGGATGGCCAAGAACGTCGGTTCGATCATCGCCAACCTCCAGCTTTATCGCGAGGTCGTCGAAGAGCGCGAAGAGCTGCTCCAAACCTTCGAGAGCCTCAGCGCGGGTCTCGTGCTGATCTCTCCCGAAGGCCGTATCAGCCAAATCAACTCGACCTGCCGAGCGATCTTTGGCGTCGGTCCCGACCACATCACCAAGACCTATGATGAGGTGATGCCCCAGAAGCCGCTCCAAGACCTCATCCGGAATGTCCAAGACGGCCGCGAAGCCCCGATGATCGAGCTCGACGTCGAGGTCCAAAAGACCGACCGGGTCTATCAGATCCAGGCCGCGAAGGTCTATGGTGAAGACAATAAGGATCTGGGCGTTGTCGCCATTTTTAGCGACATCACTGACGTCAAGAACATCGAGCGAATGAAGAGTTCGTTCGTCGCCATGGCCTCCCACGAGCTTCGGACTCCGCTTACTGCGATCAAGGGCTTCAGCAGCACCCTGCTCGAAGGCATCGACGACGACATCTATGACAAAAACGATCAGAAAGAGTTCTTGGGCATCGTCGTTCACGAGTGCGACCGACTGCGACGACTGATCGACGACCTCTTGAATACCAGCCGAATCGAGGCCGGTGAGTCGCTCAAGCCGAATTATAGCCGGGTCCACCTTCGCGATCTGCTCAAGAAGGCCCACATGGTTCAACAGCAGGCAACGACCAAACACACTCTCAAGCTCGACATGGACGAGTCGACTCCGGCCGAAGTCAACGCCGACCAAGACAAGCTCGATCAGATCTTGACCAACCTGCTCAATAACGCGATCAAGTACGCCCCCAATGGTGGCGACATCACGATCCATGCCCGCAAAGATGGAGACGATGTTCTCATCGGAGTCGAAGACCAAGGCCTTGGGATTCCGGCCGACCATGTGAATAAAGTCTTCGAAAAATTCCACCGCGTGAACAACGAAGATAACCGTAAAATTTACGGGACAGGACTCGGTTTGTTCCTTGTAAAGCACCTCGTCGAACAGGTGCACTTGGGCAAGATTTGGTGTGAATCGACCCTGGGTGTGGGATCCACCTTCTGGTTCCGATTCCCGGCCGAAATCGATATCGAGCAAGCAAAAGAAATCAACAACTAGTTGTTGGCACAAAAATTGTCACGGCTCCAGCGAACGTTCCACGTCACTGGAGCCGTCTTACTTTGAATTCGGTCATGGGATCTCGTATCAAAACGGGGCCAACTGAGGCTCTGGAGCCCGTAGACTGACAAAGCAATTGATCAATGCCCATTTGGGCGAGTTAGGAGGAAACCCGCACAGAGTCGTGCGGGCGTTTGAGATGAAGATTCAGAAGAAATCGCTTTTGTGGGGCTCAGTCCTCGCGGTGATCGGTGCGGGATGCGTGCCGGTTTTCGTGGGCTCACTGTCCGCTCCTTCTCCCGCTGCTACCAAGCCCGATGTCGTGGTCATCGAGCCCGACTTGGCCCACCAGGTCGCCATTCATGGAGATCACATCCACATCAATGGCCGATGCGTCTCGCCGAAGGAACTGGACACCGCTCCGCTGTGGAAGCCAGAAGCTCGACGGTACTACCAGATGGCAAAGAATCGAGACCAGTACGTCTTGATTCCGCTGGTCCCCGGTGATCCGTCGCGCGGAATGAAGCGGGTCCCGCTCGGAAAGGTCGCCGCTTGTTTCGCCGACGGTACTCCGCCTGAAATCGTGGCCGCCTTTATGCAGGGCATGATCGGGGGAGAAGAAGGTCAATGGCCGGATCCTAATGATCTCCGGAACTACAATCTGACGACCCGATGGAATGGAACCTCGGGCGCCACCGGAGGAACCGCCGGCAACCCGGCTTCGGTCACCTGGTCGTTCGCTCCCGATGGACTCTCGATCCCGAGCGGGGTCGGCGAGCCCACCGCCAACAATACTTTGTTCGCCACCCTCGACGCGCAATTCGCGGCCCAAGGCGGACGTGCCCGATGGGTTGGACTCTTCCAGTCGGTCTTTGATCGCTGGAGCCAGCTCACCGGCTTGGACTACGTCCGAGTCACCAACGGCACCAACGACTGGGACGACGGGGCGGGTTGGACCTCGAGCCGAAGCGCCACCCGAGGCGACATCCGCATCGCGATGAAGCCTATTGACGGTGGAAGCGGCACCCTTGCCTACAACTTCTTCCCGGGTACTGGCTCAGCCGGAAACATGGTTCTGGACTCGCAGGACAGTTGGAACGGGTCCTCAAACAACTGGCGATTTGTCCGAAACACGATCAGCCACGAGCACGGTCACGGCCAGGGCTTGTTTCACGTCTGTCCGATTGCCAACAGCAAGCTGATGGAGCCGTTCCTCTCGACCGCCTTTGATGGTCCGCAACAGGACGATATCCGAGCCGGTCACGGCCAGTACGGCGATCCGTTTGAAAGTAACAACACCGCCGCGACCGCCTTTAACCTCGGTTCGGTCTCGACCAACGCGACGACGAACTTCGGAAGCACCCCCGCCGACATCACCTTCCCGACCGCTCCGATCCCGGCAAACTCGTCGATCATGTCGATTCACCCGAACGACGCCAACGACTGGTACACGATCTCGGTCCCCGGCTCGGCCAACTTTACTTTCACGGCAACTCCGGTGGGGACCTCTTATGACGACTCAACCCAAGCGAACAACGGGTCCTGTAACTCCGGGAACGTCTTGGACGCTCTGCGCCAAGCACGACTCACCGTCCAGGTCACGAGTGCCGATGGCGCGACGGTCTTTGGATCGGGTACTGCGGCAGCGCTCGGCAACAACGCCGTTGCGACCGGATCGCTCCCAGCCGCTGGAAGCTACCGACTCTTCGTCGGCCGTACAGGGACTCACACCAACAACAAGGTTCAGCTCTACAGGTTGACCCTCGTCACGACCCCGGGAGCCGGTGGCAACCAACCGCCGAACCTGGCGCCGCTCAACAGCGTTTCGATCCCCGAGAACGTGAACCACACGTTTACGGCATCGGCGACTGACCCGGACGCCGGTCAGACGATCACCTACTCGCTGAGCGGTGCCCCCGCCGGAGCAACCATTGGTGCATCGAACGGAGTCTTCAACTGGACCCCAACCGAAGCTCAAGGCCCGGGAACCTACACGTTCTCCGTGGTCGCAACCGACAACGGTTCGCCGACGCTGAGCGACACGGAATCGATCACCCTCACGGTGACCGAAACCAATTCGCCGCCAACCATCACGAACGCTCAAAATCTCAATGTCAATGAGGGTCAGCTCCTGACCTACGACCTCAACGCCACGGACACGGACGACCCCGCTCAATCGATCGGGTGGACGGTCACCGGAGCCCCGTCGGGCCTTGCCATCCAGGCTACCACTGGGATCCTCGCGTGGACCCCGACGGAGGCTCAGGGCCCTGGCACCTACAACGTCACCGTTCGGGCCACCGACACGGGTAGCCCGTCCCAATTCGACCAAGAGGTGATCACCATCACCGTGAACGAGGTCAACGCGGCTCCGAGTCTGGCTGCCATCGGCAACCAGAACGTAAACGAAGGTTCCAACCTGACCTTTACCGCCGTCGGTAGCGATACCGATACCCCGGCCCAAACTCTGACCTACTCCTTGGTGGGTGCTCCGAGTGGAGCAACGATCAACCCGACGAGCGGGGTCTTCAACTGGACTCCGACCGAAGCCCAGGGTCCGAACAACTACACCTTCACGGTGCGAGTGACGGATGACGGCCCAGGCAACCTGACCGCCGACCGAAGCGTGACGGTGACGGTGAACGAGGTCAACTCGGCTCCGAGTCTGGCCGCCATCGGCAACCAGATCGTGAACGAAGGCAGCAACCTGACCTTCACCGCCGTGGGCAGTGATAGTGATGTGCCGGCCCAAACCTTGACCTACTCGTTGGTTGGGGCTCCGGGCGGAGCCACGATCAATCCGACGAGCGGGGTCTTCAACTGGACGCCTACCGAAGCCCAAGGCCAGAACAACTACACCTTCACGGTGCGTGTGACGGATAGCGGCGCGGGCAACCTGACCGCCGACCGAAGCGTGAATGTGACGGTCAACGAGGTCAACCAAGCCCCGGTTCTAGCCGCCATCGGAACTCAAAACGTCAGCGATTCGACGTCGCTGGTGACCATCAACGCATCCGCTACCGATGCCGACCTGCCGGCCAACACGCTGACCTTCAGCCTGAGCGGCCAGCCTTCGGGCATGACGATCAACCCCTCTTCGGGAGTGATCAGCTGGTCCCCGGCCATTGCCGATCGGGTGGGTAGCTATACCTTCACGGTGAGCGTTTCGGACGGTGGTTCGCCGATCCTGAGCGACAGCGAGTCGGTCACCCTGAACTTCGTCGCTACGTCGAAGACCGTCGGTGGAACGATCAACCTGCTGGACTACATTGGCAGCGCCTACCTTGGCCAGCAAGTCGATGTTGAGATCCGAAACGTTGGAAGCACGACTCCGATTGCCGGACAGGCCTTCACCGTCACGGTGAACCCCGATGGCAGCTACGGATTCACGACCCCGAATCCGCTCCCGAACGGGACCTATGACATCGCCTTCAAGGGCAGTCACTGGCTCCGCAAGGTGGTCGGAAGTGTGACCCTGGCTCCAGGCGTGACCAACTCTGTCAGCACCTCACTCATCAACGGTGACGTTGACGGTGACAACTCGGTCACGATCTTCGACTACATCGAACTCTCTGACAAGTTCGACCTGAATCTGGGTGACCCTGGATTCAACGAGAACGCCGACCTCGATGGTGACGGAGCGATCACGATCTTCGACTACATCGTTCTCTCGGATACGTTTGACCAGTTCGGCGATAACTAAGTCGCCAAAAAAGGTTGCCCTCAGGACTCGCCGAGTTCTGGGGGCTTCTTTATGCCTGGATCGCCCGTCGCCAGCGTGCCCACTGGGGACTCTGGCAGACTTCTCTCACCAGCCACTCGGGCCCATTCGGTTGGGTCCAGTTGTAGGGCTTGGCCAGGCGAAGGACCTCCCGCCGGTCAAGCTGAACTGGACGAAGCTGGAGTCGCCGCAACAGCTGATAGGCAAGGATGTTCCGCCGCAAGGTCTGGCTCGGGTAGAGCCGGTAGAGGTCGCGCTTGAGTCGGCTCTCAGTCTCGGTGAGCGGCAGGATCACTTGGCCGGCAGGGTCGCTGAATTCGTTGAGGGTCTGGATCCGCCGGGTGTAAGGGTGATACATCGGGAATTCCACGACGGGCCCAGCCCAGACTGACCGGACCATCCGGTGGGTTGCGTCGTGGTCCAGGTGCCCTTGCTCATAGGCCAAGGTGGCCACCGTATCGGGACCAAACTCGGCCATCAGTTGCTCCAGCTTCGCTTGGAGGTCGGATGTCTCCTCCAAGATTCGGCCATCGGTGCCCTGCCAAAAGATAAGTTCGGCGCTGGGGTTGATCCTTGCCCCCGCCCGCCGCGACTCTTGTTCTCGGACCGGGGTTGAGTGCAACCAAACCATCGCCACCGGTCCCATCTGCCGCGAAAGCCAGCCCGCGATGGCGATCTCGTCATCGGGATGGGCTAGGACCACCAGTAGGCGGCCCGGGTTCTGGAGGATGCTTTCGACGGTCAATGGGGTTCAATGATATTCCATGACGGGAGACTTTCCCATCCACTGGGCCCAAAGTCGGTCCGCAGTGGCCGTTTTGGCCTGGGTCTTCGGG
>DDSL01000017.1 GCA_002343825.1 Chthonomonas sp. UBA2391 | reverse complement strand
TCTCTCACCGACCTCTCCCCCAGGGGCGGAGAGGTATTGACCCCTCACCCCTGCCCCCTCTCCCCATCGATCATGGGGCGGAGAGGTCCGGGGGAGCTTGTTTCAGAAGAAACTTGATGAATCTGTGCAAGAATACGTATTCACAAGTTCGGCGGGGCGTCTGGATAACTTGTAGAATCGAGGTCTAACGATGAAAAGACGATGGCGTCTGTGGACATCTGCGTTGCTGTTGGGGCTGTGTGGCGCCGTCCTCGCCGCGCCCGAGAAGACGAGGGTGGTGGTTTGGGGTTTGTCGCTCGGTCCGGATTCGAAGGGGGACGAAGCGGCGATTCGGACGTTCGAGGAGCGGAATCCGGATATCGAGATCCGGGTGCTGAGTATGGGCGCGGGGGGGATGAACCCCCAGAAGTTGATGACGGCGATCGTGGGCAAGGTCCCCCCTGACGTCATCGTCCAGGACCGGTTCACCATTTCGGACTGGGCGAGCCGGGGAGCGTTCCGTCCGCTCGACGACCTCATCGCCAGGGATCGCGACCGTGACCCGGTTTGCCCCAGGCCGGAAGACTACTACCCGGCAGCCTGGAACGAAGCCAGCTGGGAGGGCAAGATCTACGCGATTCCGACCGGCACCGATGATCGCGTTCTCTACTACAATCGCGCGGTTTTCCGGGAGGAGGCTGAGGCGCTGCGCAAGGCGGGTCTCGACCCGGATCGGCCTCCCCGCACCTGGAGCGAGACCCTCGCCTACAGCCGTGTGCTCACGAAGAAGGACAAGAACGGCAACCTCCTCCGGGCCGGCTTTATCCCGAACTACGGCAACTCGTGGCTGTATATGTACGCGTTCCAGAACAACGCGGAGTTCATCTCGACGGATGGCCGAACCTGTACGCTGGATTCGCCGGCCGCGATCGAAGCGCTCGACTTCATGGTCGCCGGGTACGACATCCTCGGCGGCTATGAGGCGGCCCAGAAGTTCCAGGGAACGTTCCAGGGGAACGAGAACGACCCGTTCTACACGGGCAAAGTCGCGATGAAGATCGACGGCGACTGGATCATCAGCAGCCTCGCCCGCTACGCGACGGATCTCGACTTTTCCACCGCCCCCGCACCGGTGCCCGATGCGCGATACAACCGGACCGGAAGATTCGCCGGTGAGAAAGATCAATTCATCACCTGGGTGGGTGGATTCAGTTTTGCCGTGCCACGAGGCGCACGCAACCCCGAGGGGGCTTGGAAGTACATCCAATTCATGACCAGCGACCGGGCCTACCGGATCTTTGCCGAAGCCCAACGCCGGTGGGAAGCGCGCAGAGGCCGGGTCTGGATCCCACGGATCATGGCCCGCAAGACCTATAACGAGATCAGCGTCAAAGAATATTCGCCGAAGGACCCGCGGTTTGCCCAGGCCCTCCAGATGCACGTGGACATGATGCCTTTTGCGCGGATCCGCCCGGCAACTCCCGTCAGCCAGATGCTCTGGGATGAGCACGTTCGGGCCATCGAATTCGCCGGGCTGAAGGAACGCGAGCCCATGCAAGCCCTCCAAATCGGTCAAGCAGTGGTTCAAAAGGAACTCGACGCCATCTTTGATGCGGAGCGGTATCCGAAGGTGGACCTGAGGGTCCCAGCCTTCATCGGGGTCATCGGCGCGATCTTGGGGGTCGGTCTCTTCATCGCCGGCTACCTCCGCAATCGACCCGGAGCAATTGGCCGGGCCGAAAGCCGGTGGGCCTACATCTTCCTCGCTCCGTGGATCTTCGGATTCTTGGTCTTCACATTGGGGCCGATGCTGGCATCGCTCTTTTTCAGCTTCACCCAGTACAACGTTCTGAGCGAACCCCGTTGGGTTGGCCTGGCGAACTTCCAGGAGCTCCGCGCCGACGAGCAGCAGCTTCTGGCCAAATCCTTTGCCAACGTGCTTTACCTCGGCGGGATCGGGGTTCCATTGGGTCTCATGACCGGCCTCGCAATCGCACTATTGCTGAACCAGGCAGTCCGAGGGATGAACTACTACCGGACGGCCTTCTACCTGCCGAGCATCGTGCCCCTGGTTGCGACCACGGTGCTGTGGATCTTCATCCTCAATGCCGACCCGAACCGGGGCCTGATCAACGGTCTCTGGAAGGATACGATTCAGGTCTGGTTTGGGACGCCTCCGCCGGGATGGCTCAGCGTGGAGCAGTGGGCTAAGCCTTCGTTGATTCTGATGGGACTCTGGGGCGCAGGCGGCGGAATGGTACTTTGGCTCGCCGGCCTCAAGGCGGTCCCGACGACGCTCTACGAGGCGGCCAGCATCGACGGCGCTTCGCCTCGACAGCAGTTCTGGAGCGTGACCCTGCCCCAACTCAGCCCGCTGATCTTCTTCAATACCGTTATGGGGCTGATCGGGGCGCTTCAACAGTTCGAAAGCTCCTACATCATCACCGGTGGCAACGGCGCGGGTCCGAGCGACTCGTTGCTGACGCCGGTCTATTTGTTGTTCCGCAACGGCTTCGCCTATTTCAAGATGGGCTATGCCAGCGCGCTCGCCTGGGTTATCTTCGTCATCGTGTTACTCATCACCGGAATTCAGTTTTGGTTGAGCAAGCGGTGGGTTCACTACGAGGGCAAAAAGTGAACCCCGCCCTGCTCTACTTGATCGCCACGCTCTGCACCTGGACCGGTTGGGTCCTGGTGCTGAGCGGAGTGGCGAGTTGTTTCCGGCTCCTCTTCAAGAGCGCAGGCGGCCATCCCGAATCGCTACGGCGCGGGATGCTCCTCAATGGCGGAATCGGGGCTCTGCTTCTGCTCGTCGCCCTCTTTTTGCCGAAGCCCCTCGGCCGAGAGGTCGAGCCAGGGATCCATTTCCCGCTGGTCTGGGTCCTGATGTCTTGGACGGGGTGGGGGGCCTTAGTGGGCTTGATCTTCGCCGTTGTGCGGGTGATCCAGTCCTTCACAGCTCTCAACGCGATGGAACGATCGGCAAAGCTTCAACAGGCGGCCGGTTTTGCGGCCGCGGGGGCCGCGTTCTTCTATCTCTATCGTCGAACCGGGGGAACGGCCGAGATCTTCCGGGGCGCGATGCCGCTCAATCCGACCACCATCGCGGCCATCTTGGGACTGGCCGTCGCCGCCCTCGCCGCGATGGCATGGGCCGCCCGTTCGACGAGCAACCGAGGCTTTGGCAAGACGATCGTGAGCCATGCCGCTCTCTTGGTCGGCTCGATCGTCTTCGGCGTGCCGTTCGCCTGGTTGATGGTGACCAGTTTCAAGGAAGATAAGGACATCGCTCAGGCGGATGCTCTTCGGTGGACCCCCTACGTAACCGTGACCGAGCCCTACGATGACCCCGAAAATCCACTCTTCCGCACGGTCCTCGACGGCAAAGAGGTTGAGGGGCAGATTCTGGAACGTCCCGCGTCTGGTCAGGCTCGCCTAGACATCTATAAGCCGATGTCGATTCGCGGAACGACCGTGGTCGTGCCGGAATCGAGCCTCAAGCGGGTCCCCGACAACAAGCCAGTCGTAACGGGGACCTATAACGCCCAAAAGATCCGAGGCCTCGCAATCCAAGAGCTTGAAGACGGAAGTCGAAAGGTCTTGATTCAGAGTCCCGAGAGCCTGAAGGGAACCATCTACACCGCCCTGGCCAAGGATGTCGAGGACGTTCGCAAGGTCGGTCTGCGGTGGCAAAACTATCCCGATGCCCTCGACTTTCTTCCCCCGGATACCAACCGGGGCCTGGTCTATCTCAAGAACACGCTGATTCTGGTGATCCTGACCGTCATCGGAACGGTGATCAGTTGCACGATGGTGGGTTACGCCTTTTCGCGGCTGGACTTCTTCGGTAAGAACTTCCTCTTCACCGTTCTGCTCAGCACGATGATGCTTCCCGGCGCGGTGACGATGTTGCCGGGCTTCTTGATCTTCCGCCAATTGGGCTGGATTGATACGCTGTATCCACTCTGGGTGCCGGCCTTCTTTGCCGGGGCGTTCAACGTGTTCTTGATTCGGCAGTTCTTTGGAACGATCCCGATGGAACTCGAAGATGCGGCCAAGATCGACGGTTGCAGCTATCCGACGACCCTCTGGAAGATCATGGTGCCGCAGATCAAACCTGCTCTCGCGGCGATCTCGATCTTTACGGCAATGGGAGCCTGGAACAACTTCATGGGCCCGCTG
>DDSL01000118.1 GCA_002343825.1 Chthonomonas sp. UBA2391 | reverse complement strand
CCCCTCCTCCATTCCGGCTCCACGCGAACCCAAAAGGGAAGTCCGATTGGCTTTGTCGAAGCTCGCTTTGAAGATGTATCCCCAGCCGAGCCGCTCGCAGATGGGGATCAGACCTTCGGCGACGGTCCGGCAAAGGTCGAGACTCTCGGCCAAACAGGGCCCCCCAATCAGGACCGGGCGACCCTCCCCGATCCGGACCGAGCCGACGGAGAATGCGCGGACCGACATCAGGCGGCCACCTTCTCGGGCTCATCCTCGTGGGGAATGTAGAGAAGTGAGAGCATTCCTGGAATGGTACAGAAGATCACCGCAATGAAGAAGCCGGTATAGCCAAAGTTCTGCTGCAGGACGCCGCTGAGGACCCCGGCCACGCTGATGAACAGCGCTCCCAGACCGGTTCCGATGGCATAGTGCGCGGTTCGGTAGTTGCCTCGTTGGGCGATCCGCATGAGAAAGATCATGTAGCCAGCGAATCCGAATCCATAGCCGAATTGGTCGGTGAAGTCGATGAAGGCGACGGTCAGATTGATTCCGGCAAAGGTCGGCATCGGGAGCTTGATCGCGGCCGCCGCAAGGTACATGAAGTTGGGCACGTGCATGGCCAATGCCAGCGGCAAGAACGACTTCCTGAGGCCGTGCTTCTTGATGTAGAAGCCCCCAGCGATGCCCCCGAGGATGATCCCAACCACTCCGACGACTCCCTTGATGATCCCGATCTGCTCGGTCGGCAGCCCGAGGCCGCCGTTGGCGATCGTATCCTTGAGGAAGAGCGGCGAGATCTTGGAGATCATGGCCTCGCCAAATCGATAGAAAAGCATGAAGAACAGGATCGCGAAGAATCCGCTCTGCTTGGCATAGCTCGAATAAGCGTCGCCCATAGCCGTGCCGCGGACGAGTCGGCGAACCAAACCGAACGCACCCACCACGATTGCAGAGCAAACGGCGAGTTGGATCACCTCGGCCATCACCCCCGAATTGCCGACGGGGATGCCGATCATCTTCGGGTCGTTTGCCAGCATCCATCCCTTGTAGGGCCCGTTCGGGTCGCTGCCAGTCAGGGCCCAGATGCCGTGAGCCGACAGCCGCACGATCGCGTTCAGCGTGAAATACCCGCCCAGGCAAAGCCCGATGATCGAAAGAGTCTGATAGATGTTGAATCGAGTCTGGTTCCCGTCGTCGCGCTTGTCCACGTCGAGCGGTGGACTGGGCATCGTGGTGCGGTTGATCATCCGACCGATGGCGTAAACCACGGCCAAAACCAGGAGCATCCAGAACCAGCTCCCAGCACGGCTCGTCGTGCTCTGACCGGTCCCCCCGCCGATGTCAACCGTCGGAGCTTGAGCGACCTGGACGGGCTTGTCCTGCTTGACTTCGGTGCGGTCACCAAAGGCCGGGAGGCTGGCGGTCGTGAGCTGGCCGATCTTCGCCTGTTTGCCGCCGACTGTTTCGAAGATCTCGCCGTTGCCCTTGATCTCGAGCGCGGTGGCCTCGTTGCCGTATTTGACCTCCGGAACGAGGGAAAGACCGTCCTTGGTCGTGATCTGACCCTGGGTGACGATCAGTTCAGCCTCTCGGCGTAGGACGTACCCTGACTTGTCCTTGAACTGGAAGAACTCCCCTGGGGGAGTCTTGACATCGATGCCGGGGACCTGGGCCAAGAGTCCGGCCAAGAAGACCATCAGACCCACCACGGTGAGCCGTCCAAGCCGGAAGAAAGTGGACATGAACCCGGCGAACTTGGCCTGTTCATCCTTTTTCAGGGCGAGCAGAATAAATCCGTCGGTGGCGATGTTGCACAGGGCGCTGAAGATCGCCGTGATCGCCAGGACCCCCAGAGAGAGCTCGAAGGCGTTGGGCATCTTGAGCAGAAACGGCGTGATCGCGAGCCCGAGAGCGATCAGCATCTGCCCGTTAAGGATCCACTTTCGCTTGGTGTAGTTGAGGTCGACCAGCGGGCCGAGCAAGAGCTGGAGGCTCCAGGGGAGGGCGATCAGAGACGTCCACCGAGTGATCGGCTCGTTGGCGACCCCCAGGTCCTTATAGACCAGAGTGATCATCTCTTGGACCAACGCCACCGGAATCGCCTGCATAAAGTAGAGCAGGGGCAAGAATTTCCAGGGATTGAGGTTCGACGGCTGATTCTCTTCCACCGGAGCAACTTCGCTCGCGGGGACGGCAGGAGGCGTTTCTTGTTCCGACATGAGCAATGATCCTTGAGCTAGTGACGACAACTGCCGCCTGGATCGTCATAACCATACCGAATTCAGCCGCACGAACGGACGCCCGGTCCAAAGAGGACTTGAGCGAATTCGGAATTGTCGCGCTATACTGACGTTGGCGCGTACACGGAGATCCCGAATTGGCAGGCGTAAAGTTTCAAAACATTTGTAAGGTCTTTGGCAAGGACGTCAAGGCCGTCGACAACCTCAATCTCGACATCAACGACGGCGAATTCATGGTTCTCGTCGGTCCATCGGGATGCGGAAAGACCACGGCTCTGCGCATGATCGCGGGGCTTGAGGAGTCCACCTCGGGTGATCTCTACATCGGAGAGACCCGGGTGAATGATGTCCCCCCCAAGGATCGGGATATCGCGATGGTGTTTCAGAACTACGCGCTCTATCCTCACATGTCCGTTTACGACAACATTGCGTTCGGACTCAGGATTCGCGAGCTCAAGAGTGCATTCTGGCAACTGACGCACCTCGGCGAAGCGGGGAAGATCAAGGCCGACATTGACCGACGAGTTCAAGATGCCGCCGCCAAGCTGGACATCACCAAGTACCTCCAACGGAAGCCGAAAGAACTCTCGGGCGGTCAGCGCCAACGGGTTGCCCTCGCTCGGGCCATCGTTCGGAATCCGAAGGTCTTCTTGATGGACGAGCCGCTCTCGAACCTGGACGCGAAACTGCGCGGTTCCATGCGGGCCGAACTGGCGCTCATGAGCCGCCGCATTCGCAAGAACATGATCTATGTCACGCATGATCAGGTGGAGGCGATGACGCTCGGCGATCGCATCGTGGTGATGCGGCACGGCAAGATCATGCAGGCCGGCTCGCCGGAAGAACTCTATCGCCGCCCGGCCAACCGTTTTGTCGCGGGCTTCATCGGCTCGCCGACCATGAATTTCCTGGAG
>DDSL01000109.1 GCA_002343825.1 Chthonomonas sp. UBA2391 | reverse complement strand
CTCCGCGTCGCCCTGGGTCCCGCCCCCTCCCGAGCGCGCAAATCCGTTCCGAACCTCGAACGAACCGGGCGCAATAGGACAGCAACCTTGTCAGGGACTCCGGCGTTTTAGGCTATAACTAGGGGTAACGGACGACGTCGTCCCTCCCGATATGCCTGCCATGAAGAACTCACTCGCGCTTCTCGCCGGATTCATCCTCTTCGCCTCGGCCCCCATCGCCTGGGCGCAAGAATCCACTCCCCCAAAACCAGAAGAAAAGAAGGAGGAAAAGAAGGAAGAGCCCAAGCGCGATCCCAAATCGCTGGAATACGAAAAAGCGATCAAGGATCTGCCCAAGTTCGAAGGCGGCTTCACCCTCTATGTCCGCCGCAACCGAGAGATCCTGCTCGAACTCCCCGAAGAGCGGCTCGGTCAGCTTTGGTACCTCCAGGCCGCCTTCCACACCGGCCTGAGCACCATGACCCAGTTCGGTTTCCCGATCCAGAAGAGCTGGGACGGGTTCGGCGTCGATGCGTTCCGATTCCAGCGCTTCGGCGATGACCGGCTCCACATGGTCCGCCCGAACCTCCGGATGCGTTGGGACAAGGATTCGCCCTACGCCGAAGCCAGCCGAATGGCCTTTCCCGAAGCCATTCTCGGCGACTACCGCATCGAGCAGACCGACCCCGAGAAGAAGCGACTCCTCGTCAACGTCAGCAACCTCTTCCGCGGCGATCTTTATGACCTCCCCCAGATGCTGCAGATGGCTCTCGGGCGCAGCTATTCGCTGGATGGTGAAAAGGTCCTCGCCGAAAAAGTCACCGGGCACCCGGATGGCGCCTCCGTCCGGATGAGCCTGCACTACCAGGGCAGCCGAAACGCGGGTGGCAACCCCCTAGCCGCACTCCTTGCCCTCCTGGGCGGCGGCAGCAATCAACTCGAAGACCCGCTCTCGGCCCCAGTCAAGCTGACCTACAACATGTATTGGCAGCCGAAGACCGACTACCGGCCGCGCCCCGCCGACCCGCGTATCGGTTACTTCACCCAAGACTTCTTCAACATCGACAGAATTCTTGAACGAGACCGTACAAGCCGCCTGATCCTCCGCTGGAACCTGCAGAAGAAGAACCCCGAAGCTCCGGTCAGCGACCCGGTGAAGCCGATCGTTTGGGTCCTGGATAAGTCGATTCCCAAGGAGTGGCGCGAAGCCGTCCGCATGGGTGTTTTGGCTTGGAATCCGGCCTTCGAAAAGATCGGGTTCTCCAACGCCTTGCAGGTGAAGGATGCCGAAGAGCTCGGACCCGATTACGATCACGCTGATGGCCGACATAACGTGATCCGCTTCACGATCACGAACGGATTTGATGGAGCCATCGCCCTCTTCCGGACCGACCCCTTCACTGGCGAGGTGCTCAATGCCAGCGTCAACAGCGACATGACCTGGCTCTTTGTCGGCAAGATGGAGCATGAAGGACTGTGGTACGCCAATGCCGACCGCCAGCGATTCGCCAAATCACTCCTTACTCGCCGAAAAGAAGACCCCCACGGTGCCCAGCGCTTCAACTATCTCTGGAAGAAAGCCGACCCAGTGCAGGATCACCTTTCCAAAGCGTGCGAACACCACGGCCTCAAGGGGCACAAGTGCAACTACGGGGCCAAGCTCGGCCAGCAAGCCCTGATGGCCATGCGCAACATCGAGGCCAGCGGGATCGAGATCGACCGAAAGCGTTTCACCGAAGAGGTCGTCGCAACCACTATTTCCCACGAGATCGGCCACTGCTTGGGACTGCGGCATAACTTCGTCGCCAGCACCAATCTGGACACGAACCAATTGGCGAATACCGAACTCCTTTCGCGAGTCGGCACTTCGGCCAGCGTGATGGACTACGTCCCGACCAACTTCGTCGCCATCAGTCGAGGCCGGGGGGTCTTTAACACCTGGATGCCCGGGCCCTACGACGAGTTGGCCATTGCCTATGGCTACTCGCCCGCCCGCAACCCGGATGTTGAACGCCGCATGCTCGCCCAGATCGCGAGCCGAACCTCGGAGCGCGGACTGGAATACATGACCGATGAGAACGCGGATGGGTTTGACCCCTTCGTCCAGCGGTTCGACCTCGGCCGTGACACGATCCCGATGGCCAAGATCCAGGTAGATCTCGCCCAGCGAACCCGCAAGCACGCGATTGCCCGCATGCCCCTCGCTGGTCAGAGCTTTGCCGAGCGAAATCAGGTCATTCTCAGCTCCGTCGGTCAGCAGTTTGGTGCGCTGGCCACGGTTGCTCGCTACGTCGGTGGAGTTCAGGGGAGCCGCGCCTTCCGCGGTGATTCTGGTGCTCGACCGACCCTCCAGCCAGTCGACCCCACCCTTCAGGCTGCGGCCGCAAAGCTAGTCATCGATCAAGGCCTCTCGATCCGTTCGCTGGACATTCCCGAAAGCGTTCTGCAGAGCATGAGCGTGGACTACGACAGTGAGCGAGCCGCCAGTTGGACGGCACCGATTCGGGCCGCGATCTCTGGTGAGCAAACCGCTTTGCTCGCGTCGCTCATGAGCGCGGACATGGCCGATCGGATGATCGAGAACGAGTTCAAGTCCAGCCGGATGGCGAGCTTCACCCTGGCCAAGCACTATGCGGACCTGGTGGAAGCGGTCTTCTCCGAAGTCGGCGAAGCCGAGTCCATCGCACCGCTCCGCCGAGACCTGCAACGGTTCGCAGTCACTGCCTTGATAGAACAAGCCGGAGCACCGGATGGGGCGATTCACCCGGAGACTCGCGCCGTGGCCTCGCTAGAGTTGGAAAAGGTTGCCGCTCTGCTGGAAGAAGCCCTCGACAAGAAGGCCGACGGGATGACCAAGGCTCACCTGAAGGCAATGGCCGACGCAATCGAGCGATTCAATGATCGAGAGATCCTCGAAGGCGACTTCGGCGGCGGAGATGGCGGCGGGCTTCCCTTCCCGTTCGGCGATTTCGGACTCCTCCCTCGATGATCACCCAGCAGGTCCAAGCCGAGCAGATTCGTGACCGCCTGATCGAGAGCATCGATCGGGCGGTGGCCCGGTTCGGAGGCACGACCGCAATCGCCCCCGGCCACATGTCTCCTTGGCACTGGCCACCCAGGGCTCCTAGTCTGGAGTTCAACGTCTTGCCTGGGCAGTTTCAAGAATCCGAACTGATCGTGATCGATGGTGAGCGGTTCCCGACCAAGATCGCCGAGACTCCCTATGGCGTCTTCGGACGCGTCGACCGGCTTTGGCACGAGGCCCGGGCCCAAACGGTGGAAGAGGTCCGCGAAAAGCTGATCCACATGGCCGACCCATGGGTCCTTCGCCGACACCAAATCGGTAGCTTGATCGAGCAACCGGGGCGCTTTGATGGCCTGATCTCAGAGCTGGAACCGCTGCAATTGCTCCAACTGCTCTATGCGGCTGATCGGAGCATCGGTCACGAGGCGATCACGGTGATCGAGAGTCACTCCAACCCGCACCTGTTTGGTCCTAGTTTGGTGGCCATCCTCGAGGACCGCCGCCACCCGATGCGCCGAGCCGCCCAGTGGGCAGTGCTCGATATGTTTGAGGATCTGCCGTCTTTCTGCGCCAGCAGCGCCCAGATGACGGCGAGTATCGAGGCGATGCGCGGCCTGATCTGGGATGCCGAGGACGACTACGCTCGGGCGATCTACAAAGCCGGGGTGGTCCTTGGCGGGCATGTCTGCACCCTCGAGGCCGCGGAGGCCCTGCTGGCCTGCTTCTCCGCGCCCAGCCGGATTGGCCGCCGAGCGGCCTATCATGCCAGCTTCCATCTGGCCGAGTGGATGCCCGAACAGCGGGAGCGCATCGTTGCCATGCTGACGGAAGCCTCGACTGCCGATCCCGAGCC
>DDSL01000001.1 GCA_002343825.1 Chthonomonas sp. UBA2391 | reverse complement strand
GTCACCCAGGGTCAGCGTGTTTTCGCCGCAGACTGGGATCGTCCCAATGGTGTCCGGGAAATCGGAGGCTACTACCTGGACGGCAAGATCACCAAGGTGCAGCCTCCGGCAGACTATCCGGTCGGCGGATCTTGGAACGCCTGGACCTCGTATGGCGATTGGGTCGGGGGCGATCACTACTACCGAGCCTCTGGCGGCGCATTTGGCTCCATCGGATTTGCGATGAACCCGATCACGGGCGAGAAGATCACCATCCAGTCCGGCTACGGCAATCGATTTTTAGGTGGCACCCAAAAGGGAACTCTGATCTTTGGCGTCAGCGCAGATTCGAGCTTTTCTGACCTTTCGGGCGTGGGCCTCTTAGTCCGGAAAGGTGGGCAATGGCGGGGCATCGGAGGTGATCTCACTCTCTTTGACTTCAACGAAAAGGAACGCTTTCTTTACGGAGATCGGGACCAACTTTTCCTCATGAACATCGACGGGAGCCGAGTTCCCTTTGGCGGCAATCCCTTCGGTTCTCTCGGGTTCGAGATCCAATCCGGACACCTAATGGATAACGACAACGTCATCGTGCGCAAGTCGGACCTTGACGGCGGCGAATATCTGATCTCCGAAGGAACCGCCGGGTTTGTCCCGCTCAATTCACGGGTCTCGGGTCTGCCTAGCGGAGGTCGATTCGAATACATGACCGTGGACCGAGCAACGCAGTCCATCTACGGCCTTTACCGGGTCGGCAACGGCCCGTTCCAAAGCTTCCGACTAGACCCCGTCCCCGAGCCGGGGACGCTGGCTGCGCTGGGGCTGGGGTTCGCCGCGATGCTCCGCCGGCGGCGAAAGGGGTAGCGCGGAATTGTGGGGAATGGTGTGGGATTGGGACCCCAGGGGAGCGGTTGGAGAGATAAGGATCTCGGCGAGCACTAGGAGACCAATGGGGGAGTAATGGGAGAGATTTTGGGATCTCGCTGCTCCGCCATGGCTCCCCTACTGCTCCACCATTGGCCACCCTATCGCCACCCCCGCGCCTAACGGCGCCTGCGGCGTTGGGCTAGGAACACGCCGAGCCCGCCGGCTAGGACCAGGAACGAGGCCGGGTCGGGGACGACGGTGCCACGCAGTTCGAAGGCCGTCTCGACCGGGGCCCAGGGGTAGGTCACTCCGGCGCGGATATCCCGCTGGAAGGCATTGCCGGACCCCACCGGAGAGACCCCCACGGCAAAGACCGGCGAGGAGGTGGAGGTCGATTGCAGACCGTATTCGATCCAGTACTTTCCGGGATTGAGGATCGGCGCAGAAGCTAGGTCCGCCCGGACCTCCATGATCCCCCGAGTGCGGTTGGTGAGGTCGCTGGGAGAAACGCGATACGCCCCCGTCCACCCCGAGCCGGAGTAGCGGTTGGTCACAAAGTCGCCCCAGATCGGCGTCGGCGAACCCGTCACCGGGTCGGAAGTGAAGATCGCCACGTGGACGCTCGCAAAGGTGCTCACCGGCGGAAAGGTGGTGTTGGTGGTCGAACGGAACGCAAAGCTCGCGAACTCTTGGAGCTTCCACGGTTGATTGCCCGAGATTTCAAAATCCTCGATCACCCGAAAGAAGCCGTGGTTGACCCCGATATTCGAGGCGATCGGTCCGCTCGGGGTGTTGAAGACGGTCCACTCGCTGGCATCGGCTCCATTAAAGCCCGCGCCCGGCTTGGTGATATAGGGCCCATTGGACCAGAGAGGGGCACTGTGCCCCAAAACGCTCGCGGCTAGGCCGCAAGCAAAGAAAAGTTGCTTCACTCTTGATGCTCTCCTGAGAAAGGTCGGGGGCCCGGGCGTCCACGGTGACACTCGAAGCCAAAATTGCGATTATTCCCCTTCGCTTGCGGCGTAGGGGGAGGAGTAATTCGGTGGTTCCTTGGTGATCCAGACGTCGTGGGGGTGGCTCTCGCGAAGTCCGGCGTTAGTGATCTTCATGAATTCGGCGTGCTTGCGAAGGTCTTCGAGCGACCCGGCTCCGACGTATCCCATCCCGCTGCGCAGGCCCCCGATCATCTGTTCGACGGTGTCGGCCACGGGTCCCTTGTAAGGAACGCGCCCTTCGACACCCTCGGGGACGAGTGTGCCGCCCTTTTCTTTCACTTGGAAGTAGCGGTCGCTACTTCCCTGCTTCATGGCCCCGATGCTGCCCATCCCTCGGTAGACCTTGTAGGCCCGGTTCCGGTAGATCTCGGTTTCGCCGGGGCTCTCGTCGCAACCGGCAAACATGTTGCCCATCATCACGCAGCTGGCCCCCGCGGCCAGAGATTTCACGACGTCTCCGCTACTGCGGATGCCGCCATCGGCGATGGTCGGGATTCCCAGCTCTTGGGCCGCCTGAGCGCATTCCATGACGGCGGTGAACTGCGGAACTCCGACTCCGGCAACGATTCGGGTGGTGCAGATGGAACCGGCTCCGATCCCGATTCTTAGGCCGTCGGCACCGAGGCGGTGGAGTTCCTCGACTCCCTCGCGGGTGGCCACGTTCCCGGCCACAACCTTGAGGTCGGGGAGCTTCTCCTTCAGCATCCGGACGCATTCCATCACGCCTCGGCTGTGGCCGTGGGCGGCGTCGATGACGATGAAATCAACCCCCGCCTCTTGGAGCGCCTTAGCCCGCTCGTAGGGCTCGCGAAGGGCCCCAATGGCGGCTCCGACGACGAGACGGCCCTGCGAATCCTTGGTACTGCTGGGGTGCTTTTTGACCTTGAGGATGTCCTTGATCGTGATGAGCCCCTTCAGCTTGCCTTCCGAATCGACGATGGGGAGCTTTTCGATCCGGTGATCAGCGAGGATGGCCTCGGCTTCGTCCAGACTCGTCCCGACCTTGGTCGTGACGAGATCCTTGCTCGTCATCCGGCTGCGGATCTCCTTGTTGAAGTCGGTTTCAAACCGGATATCGCGGTTGGTGAGGATCCCGACCAGCATTCCGTCTGCATCCACGACCGGGACCCCGCTGATGTGGAATCGATCCATCAGCTCAACCGCGTCGCGGAGGGACTTTTCGGGGGTGAGCTTGATGGGATTGGTGATGACGCCATGCTCGGAGCGCTTCACGCGGTCCACCTCTTCGGCCTGGCGCTCGATCGGCATGTTGCGGTGGATAACCCCGACCCCGCCTTCGCGGGCGATGGCGATCGCCATGCGGGCCTCGGTGACGGTATCCATCGGGGCCGTCACGATGGGCGCTTTGAGCCGAATTCCGGGGAGGAATTGGGTGCTCAGGTCCACCTCGCTCGGCATGACTTCGGTCCTTCTCGGGACCAGTAGGACATCGTCGAACGACAGACCTTCGCGAAACTGCATGGTACGTCTTAGTATGGCCGATTGCGGAGGGACCGGGGCGGGGGCTAGCTGGGTGCCTGGGCCAGTTTGGCTTGATAGTGAGCCACCAAGTCCCGCCGACCGAGCTGCTCGGCAAACTCGACGATGCTGTTCCAACACCCCTGATAGGCCATGATCGGGTTGACGTTCAGGTTGAAGTTCAGACTGCCCGATTCGACGAAGTGGTCGAGCTGGATCATGATCTCCATCGCCTCACGCAGGTTGCCCTTGCGGACCTCAAGTCCGCTGAGGGCCCACATCACGGCTGGGTACATGAAGAAGCTCTGCCGGGCAAATCGGGCCATCTTGCCGATCCTCGGCGAAAAGATCTCCTCGTCCGAGGCTCCCACAATTCGCTTGTAAAAAAGAATCGCCACGTTGGCTTCGCTCGGCAAGGTGTTGGTGCGGACAAACCGATGGATGATCTCGTCGGCCCGTTCGGGTCCTTCCGGATCGCCTAGATCGATGAGGGTATCCGCCCGGCAGACCTCGTAAAAAAGCTGGTCGGGACGGACTTCAAGTTCGCGCTCGATGAGGGCAAGGTTGCGGCGCATCTTCTCGGCCCTGAGTTCGGTGCTGGCATAGCCGTCATGGTGCACGATGAGTTCGCTGTTCACCACGATTCGTCCATCGGCAGCCGCGTCCAAGATGTCCGGCCAGAACTGCTCGTGGATGACGCCGCGCACGCGCATCCGGGGGTCGGTCCGCCACAAACGAGCCTGGAAGATCGTTGCGTAGTCGCCTTCGGGCCCGTAGTCGTGACGCACGACGTTGGCCATCAAGATATCGTCGCGAGAGGTCACCGCCTCAACTACCGCTTCTTGACCGGGGTCGAGCCACTCGTCGCTGTCCAGGCGCAAGGTCCACTCGGTCTGGACTTGAGCGATGAGGTTGTTCAGGGCGTCGTCAAAGGCTCCCGGCCACGGGTAGACCACGACTTGGGCTCCGCACTCGCGGGCCACTTCCACCGTATTGTCGCTGGATCCAGTGTCTTGAACGATCGTTTGATCGGCATAGGGCATGGCGCTTTGAAGGCACCGGCGCAGACGCTCGGGGTCATTCTTGACCATCACGATGAGGGTGAGTCCAGGTTTCACGGTTCGATGGGAGGATACCGGGACCTTCCCGGAGTCCATACAGCCCTACCCCGAGGACCGGTATTCTGGAGGGCATGAGCACGACTCTTGACAAGTTGAAATCCAAACTTTACGATGTGAATGCCATTGTCGCGGCCATTACCATCATGGATTGGGATCAGCAGACCTATATGCCCAAGGGCGGAGCCGAAGCCCGCGCCGAACATGTCGGCATCCTCAGCCGGATGGCCCACGAACTGTTTACCAGCGACGAGTTGGGCACCCTCCTGAGTCAGGCCCTGAAGGAAGTCGATCCGGCAACGGACGAAGGCGCGATGGTGCGGGTGACTCAGCGCGATTTTGAGCTGCGCACCAAGATCCCGAGTTCGCTGGTCGAAGAAAAGAGCAAGCTCAGCGCCGAAGCCCACGAGCGGTGGGTCGAAGCTCGGGCCCATAACGACTTCCAAAGCTTTGCCCCGATCCTAGAGCGGATGTTCGAGATCGCCCGCCAAGAGGCCGAGCACCTGGGCTACACCGACCACATCTACGACGCCCTGCTCGACCAATACGAAGAGGGCGCCACCGCAGACGACTGTGTCCGGATGTTCGAGACCCTAAAGGCCAATACGGTCACCCTAGTCCGCAACATCCAAGAGAACGGTGAACCGATCGACGACCGGGTGCTCTATGGCAACTGGCCCGAGCACAAGCAGCGACACTTCACCGAGGTCCTGCTCCACGACATCGGATTCGACCTCGACCGCGGTCGGCAAGACACCGCTCCTCACCCGTTCTGCACGGGATGGAGCATCGGCGACATTCGACTCACCACTCGGTTTAAGGACTACCTGGGCAGCGCGATCTTTGGGTCGCTCCACGAGGCCGGCCACGGGATGTACGAGCAAGGTTCTCCGATGGCTTGGGACCGAAGCCCGCTGGCCGGGGGCGTCTCGCTGGGCATCCACGAAAGCCAGTCGCGACTCTGGGAAAACATCGTCGGTCGAAGCCGGGCCTTCTGGTCCCGGTACCTTCCGCCGCTCCAGGCTGAGTTTCATGAGCTCCAGGCCTTTGATCTCGATCAGTTCTACCGAATGATCAACAAGGTCGAGCCTTCGCTAATCCGCGTCGAGGCCGACGAGGTGACCTACAACCTTCATGTGCTCGTCCGCTTCGAGATCGAATGCGACGTGCTCACCGGCGCTTTGGCCGTCAAGGACATGCCCGAAGCCTGGAACGCCAAATACAAGGAATACCTGGGGATCGACGTCCCCAACGACGCCAATGGTTGTCTGCAAGATGTCCACTGGTCGATGGGTTCGATCGGCTACTTCCCCACTTATTCGATGGGCAACCTATTGAGCTACCAGTTCTGGACTGTTCTGCAAAAGGATCTCGGCGACACCGACGCCATGATCGCGGCGGGCAACTTTGAGCCGATTCTCGACTGGCTTAGGACCCACATCTATAGCAAGGGCCGAAAGTTCACGCCAAAGGAACTGGTGCTGGATGTCACCGGCAAGACGATCACGGCCGATGATTACGCCGCTGGGCTCAACGCCAAGTACCGCGAGATCTATCGCATTTAAGGGCGTTAGAGAGTAGGGGTTAGGGGTTAGGGGTTA
>DDSL01000132.1:175-13234 GCA_002343825.1 Chthonomonas sp. UBA2391 | reverse complement strand
GCGCTGATCGCGCTCATGGCCCAGATGGGTTCGTTTGTCCCCGCCGATTCGGCCCGGCTCGGCATTTGCGATGCGGTCTTTGCCCGGATCGGGGCCAAGGATGAGCTCGCGCTCGGCCAGAGCACCTTTATGGTCGAGATGTTGGAGAGTGCCTATATCCTCAACCACGCCGGCCCACGTAGCCTGGTGGTGCTCGACGAGGTAGGCCGTGGGACGAGTACCTACGATGGCCTCGCGATCGCCTGGGCGATGATCGAGCGGCTGGNNCAACGTCCTCGCCGAGCAGGTCCCGACGATTCGAAACTTTCAGGTGAGCGTCACCGAAGTCGGCGACCGGGTGGTTTGGACTCACCGGGTCGTTCCGGGGGGGACCGATCGGAGCTACGGGATCCACGTCGCGCGTGCGGCCGGGATGCCGTCCGGGGTCCTCGCCCGCGCGGGGGAGATCCTAGCCGACCTCGAAACTCGCGAAGATCGACACAAGATCCGTGTTGCCGAGCGAAAAACCCTGCAGCTCACTCTCTTCGAGGTCGAAGAGCCACAGGTGGTGCGCGAACTTCGCGATCTGAACGTCGAACAGCTCACGCCCCTGCAGGCCCTTCAGTGGCTCGATACCTGGCGCGCTAAGCTGGAGAGTCCAACCGGGGGATAATGAGACGATGCAGTCCGAAATCGACGCGATCTATTCCCAGATCCGCGCCCTGAAGCTCCAGGTCCGCGAGATTCGAGAGCGGATGGCCCCCGAACCGGTCGAGGAATACCGCTTCCTCAGCGCCGATGGCGAGGTGAGCCTCTCCGATCTCTTTGGCGATCACCGCGATCTCTGGATCGTGCACAACATGGGCCGGAGCTGCTCCTATTGCACGATGTGGGCCGACGGCTACAGCGGATACCTGCGGCATTTGGACACTCGGGGTGCGTTCGTCATGGTCAGCCCCGATGCTCCGGATGTTCAACGGGCGGTGGCCGCAGAAAGAGATTGGAGGTTCCCAATGGTCCAAGATTCGACGGGCGACTTTACGCGAGCGATGGGCTTCCTCACCGATGCCGACGGCTACTATCCCGGGATCTCGGCTTTCCACCGGAACGAAGACGGGACGATCGTTCGCTCGGGTTGGACGTACCTCGGTCCGGGAGATGACTACAACATGGTGTGGCCGTTGATGGACTTGCTCAAGGAGGGAGCTGGGGAATGGGAACCGAAGTGAAGATCAAGCCCAAGGCGATGCGTCCGGGGGATACCTTTGGAGTCGTCAGCCCGGCCTCGGCGATCGACGAAGAGCGCTTGATGCGAGGTCTTGCTCTGCTGGAGTCTCGGGGTTATCGGGTCAAGCTCTTCCCTCACGTGCTGGATAGCGACGGATACTTGGCCGGGACTGACGAGGATCGGGCGGCGGACTTGATGGCCGCTTTTGAGGACCCTGAATGTCAGGGCGTCATGACGAGTCGCGGTGGGTACGGATGCGCCCGACTTTTCCCGTTTCTTGATCTCGACCGGATCGCCCAAAGCGGAAAGATGTTCTGCGGGTTCAGCGACATCACGACCCTGCACCTCGCCCTCAACCGACGCGGTTTGGTCACGATGCACACCCCGATGGCCCTGACCCTCAGCTATGACCGCGAGCCTTGGGTCATCGAGAGTTTCTTTGGCCTTCTTTCCGGGGACCCCACGATTCCCGAGGGTGCCCGAAAGCCGGAAACCTTGATTCCTGGGGTGGCCGAGGGCGATCTGACCGGAGGTTGCCTTTGTTTGCTCTGCGACAGCATCGGTACGCCCGACCCGCTGGATCCGTCGGGCAAGATCTTGGTGATCGAAGACGTGGGCGAAAACCCGCACCGGGTCGATGCGATGTTGACCCATCTTCTTAACTCGGGGACCCTACAAAAAGCGGCCGGGATCGTGATCGGGGAGATGACGGATACGGACTCCAAGGGAGATCCGACGATGGGCGTCTGGCCTTGGAGAAAGATCATCGAAGACCGGATTGTGCCTCTCGGGATCCCGAGTGTCGTGAACTTTCCGTTCGGACACATGAAGACAATGCTCAGCTTGCCCCTCGGGATCCGCGCTCGGCTCGATGCGAGCGAGGGTTCTCTCACGTATTTAGAAATGCCATGCGCCGATTAGCCCTTATCCCTGTCCTTGCAGTCGCCCTTGTCGGGGTGAGTCCGGCCCAGGTCTGGGAGAAATTCCTGATGCCAGGTCTGAGCTATCGCATGGAGATCGATCCAAGCGGTCCGCGCCATATTCACGTTATTCGCTTCGCTCCAGGAGTACGAGGGCTGAGCGCCAAGCCCGAGGTCTCTGGTGGGCGGATCTTTGCTTTGCCCACCGACCAAGGCCGCGAGACCTTGACCGAAATGGTGAGCCGAACGGGCGCCATCGGCGGCATCAACGCCGATTTCTTCCCCTTCACCGCCGACCCGCTGGGAGCCATGATGCGAGATGGCGTTCTGGTCAGCCGCCCCGACCCTCGACGAGCAGTCTTTGCATGGGGTCCCGGAGGTGCGACCATCGCGGTCCTAGGGTGGCGTGGCACGGTGACCAAGATCGGAGGAAGCACCATCGGCCTCAACGGCATGAACGAGGAGTGCATGGAAAACTCGATCGTTCTCAACACTGATGGTGTGGCCGAAGCCCAGGCCAAGAATCCGAGTGTCCACGCCGTCCTCAAGTTGGAAGAGGAAGGCCCCTGGGGGGCGAGAGTGACTCGCAAAGCCCAAGTGGTTGAGGTTCGCGAAGACCTGGAGCGGTTACCCGTATCCAAGGACACCGTGGTCTTGACCGGACGGGGAACCCGAGCCGCGGAGGTCCGCGCCTTGCAACAAGGCGATAACGTGAGCATCCAGTGGGACCTCACCGGGATCGACACTGCGCAGTACGACCAGATCGTAGGCGGAGGCCCGTTCTTGATCCGCAACGGCAAGGAGTTCATCGACGCCGAGGCGCAGGGCTTCCAGAAGGGGTTCTATCAAAATCGGCACCCGCGGACGGCCCTGGGGCTCACGGCCCGAGGTGAGGTCGTGATGGTGGTGGTGGATGGTCGCCAAGAGATGAGCGTTGGAGCTTCGCTGCAAGAGCTGGCCGACATCATGGAGCGCTTGGAGTGCGTTCAGGCAATCAACCTCGACGGCGGCGGGAGTTCGACCATTAACCTCTTTGGTTTGACTTTGAACCGCCCTAGCGATGGAAGCGAACGTAAGGTCGCAAACTCAGTGCTCCTGTTCGGCCCTGCTCGCCAGGCTCCGGCGACACCGGAGTGGACTCTAGAAGCCCCGGCCGAGATGACGGCCGGACAGGCGACGAACCTGCGGATCTTGGATGCCAACAAGCGCCCGGTCCCGAACGCGGAGATTCTTTGGGGAGCCCAAGGCAATGCCTGGATCGACCAGGGAGGCCGACTGCGAGGGCTCAAAGAGGGCGAAGCCACCGTCAGCGCTTGGGTTCGGGGAGTCCTGATTCGGGCCAAGGTCTCGGTCAAGGCGGCGCCTGGCGCGGCTACGGGTGCGGGCGCCCCTCGCCGATAGCACGGGGGGCAGGCGGTACACTGCAACTATGTCCGGCATTGATCCGGCGGTGATTCGCCACGCCCTCAAGACGGCCCGAGAGTTTGGGTTCCGCTCCGTGCGACTCAAGCACGAGGGGATGGCCTTCCGCGCCACCCTTGAACCCACGACCGAATATGTGGAGGAAGAGACCGATTTTCCCACCGAAGGATTAGTTCAGATGCAGGCTCCGGTGGCGGTGGAGCTCGAGTCCCAGTCGGTCGGCTACTTCACCGTTAAGAACGGACTGAAGGAAGGTAGCAAGATCGAGAAGGGCGATGTCATCGGAGAGATTCTCGCCGTCGGCCTTCCCAACGAAGTCATTGCGAAGTCGGGCGGCGAAGTCGAAGAGGTCTTGGTCGCGAACGGGCAACCGGTGGAATTCGGCCAAGGGCTGATTCGGCTGAAGGCAGGGAGCGCATGAGGCTTTCTAGCGCAGTCGTCCTAGTCGCGGCTCTCGTCGCAGTTGGCTGCGTGGATGGCAACCAACGTAAAGACCAAGTTGGGGAAACGATCGTTGGCCAGTCCCTTGCCCGAGCCAAAGACGTGGACTGCATGAACAACCTGCGCTCCGTGCGCCAGATGATCCAGGTGGCCGTGACCTCAAGCGACACCCCGCCCGCCACGATGGACGAGATGCGGGTGAGCAAATCGATGCAGCAGTGCCCCATCGGCAAGGAGCCGTATCGCTACGATGCCGTATCCGCCACTGTCACCTGCCCACATCCGGGCCACGAGAAGTACTAAACCCACGATGTTGAAACGCGTTCTGATTGCCAACCGAGGAGAGATCGCTTGCCGGGTCATCCGAGCCTGCCGCGAACTCGGAATCGAATCCGTCGCCATCTATTCTCGGGCCGACAAGGACAGCCTCCATGTGCAGATTGCCGACCGCGCGATCTGCGTCGGTGAGGCCACCAACACCGATAGCTATCTCAACCTAGCCCATGTCCTTATGGCCGTCGAGATCAGCGGAGCCGACGCCGTTCACCCGGGCTACGGTTACTTCAGCGAACGGGCCAACTTTGCCGAGGCTCTGAGCACGATGGGAGTCAAGTTCATCGGCCCGCCAGTCAAGGCGATCGAGGGGATGGGGGACAAGGCAAGCGCCAAAGCCGCCGCGATCCAAGCCAAATGTCCGGTAGTCCCGGGCTCTCAAGGGGTCGTGTCCAGCGAAAACGAAGCCCTGGAAGAGGCCTTCAAGATCGGCTTTCCGGTCTTGTTGAAGGCGGTCGCCGGGGGAGGCGGCCGAGGGATCCGCCGAGTGGACGACGCGAAGGAACTCACCCGACTCTATAAACTCTGTGAAAGCGAAGCTCAAGCCAGCTTCGGCAACGGAGAGATGCTCGTCGAGAAGTGCGTTGTCGAGCCCCGACACGTCGAGATCCAAGTCCTTGGCGACGAGCACGGAAACATGGTGTATCTGGGCGAACGAGAATGCTCGGTCCAAAACCTGCGTCACCAGAAAATCATCGAAGAAGCCCCGTTTGCTCTCCTGAGCGACAAGACCCGCAAGCGCATGGGCGAAGCCGCTGTCCGGGTGGCCAAGCAGGTGGGCTACACCAACGCCGGGACGGTCGAATTTTTGGTCGACAAAGACGAGAACTTCTACTTCCTGGAGATGAACACCCGCCTTCAGGTCGAACACCCGGTGACCGAAGAGGTGACCGGACTCGACCTTGTCCACCTTCAACTCCTCGTCGCGAGTGGCGAAAAGCTCCCGATCAAGCAGAGCGACATCGAACTCAAGGGCCACAGCATCGAAGCCCGGATCACGGCTCAGGACCCCGACAAGGACTTTGCCCCTAGCACCGGGAAAATCACCCGCTGGGTCACCCCGGGGGGACGCGGGGTTCGGCTCGACACCTATATCACCGCCGGAACGACGATCACCCCTTTCTATGATCCGATGATCGCCAAGTTGATCGTCACCGCTCCGGACCGGGAGCAGGCCGTGGCCCGGCTAAGGAGCGCGCTCCACGAGTTCGAAGTCGAAGGAATCGCGACGAACATTCCCTTCCTCCGGCGACTTGTGAAGCATCCGGATTACCGCAGCGGCGAGCTGAGCACCGCGTTTGTGGGTCGATTCCTCAGCGAGGCCTCCGCCGTTGTCTGAGCCCACCAAAGTTTTCCGTTCTCGGCGGGCCGCCCGAACCGCGATCTTCCAAGCGCTCTACCAGCTAGAGCTCAATGGGTGGGAAGCGGAAGAGGCGATCGAAGATGCGCTCGACTGGCGTGCCTATTCCGAAGAGGCGGCTTCTTTCATTCGGCGAACCGTCCGCGATATCACTGACCAAATCGAGACCATCGACGAGCGCATCCGCCCCTTCTTGGCCGATGGGTGGGATTACGCCAGAATCGCGTTGACCGACAAATCTGCTTTGCGACTCGCCACCTTTGAGCTGTGGTCTCTTCCCGATATCTCGCCCGCGACCACGATCAACGAAGCGGTGACCCTAGCCAAGGAATATGGCTCGCTTGAGAGTGGGCGGTTTGTGAATGGACTGCTCGGCAACCTGGTGGAGGTCAGCCCAAAAGCAGACTGGGATCGCAGCCAAGACACTCCCCGCGAACCGGTCGAGGACCCCGTCAGCTTGGATCCCGAAGGCGATGAACCGGTTCTGGAGCAGGTCGAAGAGGTCGAAGAAGGAACGCCGGAATACAAGCAGCTCATCCGCGCAGGGTCGTGGAAGATCAAATCCGGGAGCGAAGCCGAGTGAGGGCCCAGATTCTGGACGGCAAAGCCCTCAGCACCCAAGTCCGGGAGCAAATCAAAAGCCGCACCGAAGCCTTAATCACCCGAGGGGTCCATCCCCGAATCGAGGTCGTCGTCGCCGCCCAAGACCCGGCCAGCCTGGCCTATGTCCGCATGAAGCGCAAGTGGGCCGAGGCCGCCGGCATGATCAGCGGAAGTTGGGAGGTCACGGCTGAGACGAGACAAGCGGAACTCATGGACCACATCCAGGAGCTCAACGAGGATTCTTCGGTCCACGGCGTTCTCATCCAACACCCGCTGCCCAAGCACCTGGACGAAGACGCGGCCTTGCTAGCCCTCGGGGCCGAGAAAGATGTCGATGGCATTACCCCCCAGAGCCTCGGCCGACTCACGGCGGGTTTGCCCGGGTTTCGGTGCGCCACTCCGCTCGGGATGATGTGCCTGATCGACCACCATCAGATCGACGTGACGGGAAAGCACGCGGTCGTCATCGGCCGCAGCGTGATCCTCGGCAAACCTGCTGCACTGATGCTGCTCGAGAAGAACGCGACCGTGACCATCGCCCATAGTCGCACGCAGAATCTCGCCGACCTCTGCCGGACGGCCGACGTTCTCGTCGCCGCCGTCGGGCGTCCTGAGATGGTCCGAGGGAACTGGATCAAGCCCGGGGCGGTTGTGTTGGATGCAGGCTACAACAAGGTCGAAGGTCGCACTCACGACGTCGGGGATTGTCACTACGACGAATGCGCAGAGGTGGCCAGTTGGATCACCCCGGTTCCCGGTGGAGTGGGTCCGATGACCGTGGCGAGCCTCCTGAGCAATTGCATTGATGCCGCCGAAGCGACGCTGGCGTAGGATATTTCTTCTTGCAATAGGCACTTTTGGGGCCTACCTGTTGCTTTGTTACACCCTCGCCTTGGGCATCGTTGGGCACAAGAATGCCGAGCAGGGGATCAACCTACCCCGGCTCCGCTCGGCCCCGGTAACGGTTGGCCAATATCGAGTTCCCCTTATCCTCACCGAAGGGCTCCATCGCTTTGATGGTCGCGACGACCGCCCGATTTTCGTCTTGGTTCATGGGTACGGTGGTTCGCCCCGGACTTTCGGTCGTCTCATCGAAGAAGTCCACTCGCGCGATGGGCTCGTCGCCGTGCCTTGGATGCGGGGACACGGCGAGAACCCGACCCCGACGGTTGGATTTGGGGTGCCTGAATCCGAAGAAGTGGTGGCGGTCGTCCGCTATGTCCGGGCCCATCGACCGCGTTCCAAGATCGTTGTAGCGGGGGTGTCCTTAGGAGGCGCGGCGGTCTTGTTGGCAGGGCCAAGAATCCGCGAAGAGATCGAGGGGATCGCCGTCGAAGCGAGTTTTCCAACTCTTCCCGAAGCAATCGATGTCTGGACCGACGCGGGACTGGGCCGAATGAAGGGCCTTTTTGCCCCAGTCCTGTGGATGGCCGAGCGGATGGTCGGCGAGAATCCCTCTTCGGTTCGTCCCGAGGATGCGGCCCGGACGTTGCGGGGTCTGCCGGGGGTGATCATCCGGTGCGGCGAGGACGAATTGATGCCGTCTCGGTTTTCCGACCGACTGAGCACGGCGAGCGGATGGCCGATCTTCGAAGTCCCTCAGGCGCGCCACGCGGCGGCAAGCCGTCAGGACCCGAAAGGGTACGCGGACCAGCTCTACGGCCTGATTCGCCCGTAGAATTGCCAGCCTTTGTGAATATTTTTAACAAACGTTTCACAAACAGCTAGTGCATTCACCGATATGTATTGGCGCCGCTTTGGGTGCCGTCTCCATTTTTTGGAAAAGGAAAGAAAAAAAATCTCATGCGAACTGCCTTGATTGTTGGGCTTGTTGCGGCGGCGGCACTTAGCCAAGCCCAAATTGCCCAGTGGAACTTCAACTCGAATCCTGCCGATTCATCGACCGGGACTGGCTCGATCACTCCTAGTGTTGGGTCTGGTTCGCTGAGCCTCGTCGGTGGCGCCACCACCTCGTTCCAAAGTGGAGTGGGAAGTTCGGATCCCGCCGCGGCCGACAATTCTGCCTACAACACGCTCAACTATCCGGCCCAGTCGGTCGGTAGCGGAACCGCCGGTGTTCAGTTCAACGTCAGCACCGTCGGGTTCCTCAATATCCAGGTACAATTTGACCGACGCCACTCGGCCACCGCTTCCCGCTGGGTCCAGTTGCAATACTCCACTAACGGAACGACTTTCGTCCCGTTCCAGAATTACGAAGTTAGCGGTACCAACGTGGCGATGATCAATGGCTCAAGTGCAAACCTGAGCTCGATCAGCGGCGTCAACAACAATCCGAACTTCGCGATCCGGCTTGTGACCATCTTCGGAACGGTCGGTTCGGCGGGCGGAAGCGTCTACACCAGCGTCGGCAACACCAGCACCGGCCCTGGTGGTAGCACCTACGGTCCGGCCGGCACCATTCGATACGATATGGTCACCGTCTCCGGTCAGCCCGTGCCCGAACCGGGAACGATGGCCGCTCTTGGCCTTGGTGCCGCGGCGCTCCTCCGCCGACGACGCAACAAGTAAGTTAAGTTTTCTCTCTACGCCTCTCCGCCACGGCCCGAGTCTTCAACGAAGAAGATTCGGGCTTTGTGGTTTCTGTCAGAACCCGCCGAAGGCCTTGAAGAGTCCACTTGAGCCGAAATCGCTCGCGATCTCGAACCAGGGCTTCGTGTCGTAGTTGGCGCAGATCTCTTGAACCTGGCCATTCGCTTCTTTACTGGCCTTATCGATGGTCTCACTTGCGCCTTTCATGCTTTCTAGCATGGTGATCGCGCTGGCCGGATCTTGACCCGCATTCTCCAAGATGTTGATCAGGTCCAAGATTTGGGCTCCCATCTCGCTCAGGGCCTGGTCATAGCGGCTTGCGAGGACGTTGCATTCAGCGGGGGGCGGGACTTGCCGGAAGTAATCGCGGACATCCCGCCACTCGCCTTTCATACCTGACATGTCGATGGCGAGTTTTTCCCGAGTGCTGGGTTCGGCTGGAGCATCCTCATCGCCCAGGATCGACTTGAGGGCATCCATCGTGCCTCCAGCCGTGAGTTCGGTGAGCTTTACTTTCGCGATTCCCAGGTGCTTGAGGGCAAGATCGCGGCGCCGCTTTTCGGTTTCCTCGACGTGCAGCAAGTAGCGGCGAATCGCTTCCGGCATCACCTTGGCTGCGGGAGCCGTGTTCTGAGTCAAGGGCGCGGCTGGCCGAGATTCGACCCGGGTCAGCGGGGCGGGAGCTTCAGCTTTGGCTTGGGTCAGGGGTTCGGCTGCCTTGTTCTGGTTCCGTAGCAGTCCCATCGCGCCGAAGATCAGGCCGGCAAGGACCACAACCCCGAGTAGGGCATAGGGCCAAACTGGCCCCTTTGCCGGTTGGGTGGGGGCAGGCATAGGACGCCGCGCGATCGGCGGTTGAACCGGGCCGGGGGCCCCGACCCCATCGGAAAACGTTGCCCCACAGGCGGAGCAAAATCGGGCCGAGTCGGCCTCGATACTCTGACAACGGACGCAACGCTTCATGGTTCTCTCAACCATACCAACGTCTGGCGACGATGATTTGTTGAGAAAAAGATGACCAATTCTCGAACAGGAGAAATTGACCACGCGTCGAATTCATCACAAATCGGGTGAGTCGATGGGGATTCTGGCCCGAATTCTGGAAAGAAGGATACTAAAGTAGTAAGGATCAACGAGCCATGCGAGAACTTCCCGCTCCGTCCAATCCCCTCTATGCGCTCTTTCGAGAAGAGCTCGGGGAAGCCATTCTTCGGTATGTTTCGAGCCGAGAACCGGCCGAGACCGTGGACTACCTGGCCGACCTCTTGGTTCGGTTTATGCACACCGACTCGATCTTTCGCGTGGAGGGTCGCCCGCTTGATTCGCTCTCTTCCTTGCTGGAGAGCAGCGACCCGATGACGGCGGCGATCGACACCGAGCGGGAGCGCGAGATCCACCGGCACGTCGGCGACTTCTTGCTCTTTGCCCTCGGAATGTATCCGCCGATTCTGCGCGAGGTCCGCTGGAGGATGGGGTCCGACTTGGTCGTCGACTTCCCCGCCCAAGCGCGGCAGAGCTATCGGATCGCGAGCGAAATCTCGACCACCAAGACTCCTCCCGCACCCGAGGTGTTGGCCCGGCTGAGCGAAGGGTTGGAGGACTACACCTTTACCCTTAGCGTTCTCCGCGAACGTCTGCTCTGGAATCCGCACATGGGCCAGGCGTGATTGAGCCCGGGTCGTTTGAGGTTCCTGCGGGGGCCGTGCAATGTGTCACCCGAGGGGACTGGCGGGCGTGGCTCGCCGAAAACTGGCCCCAGCCCGAAGGCGTGTGGTTAGTCACCTTCAAGCGTTCCGCCGGGGACCTCTACTTGCCCTATGAGGACGCGGTCGAAGAGGCTCTCTGCTTCGGCTGGGTCGATAGCAAGCCTCGCGCCCTGGATGAGCATCGGACCATGCTTTGGTTTGCGCCACGTAAGCCTGGCTCGCTTTGGTCGCGCCCGAACAAGGAGCGTGTGGCCCGCCTGATTGTCTCCGGGCAGATGCACGCATCTGGGATGGCGAAGGTCGAAGCCGCCCAGCGCGATGGGACCTGGGAAGCCCTCGACGCCGTCGAAGATCTCGTTATCCCGCCGGACCTACAAGCCGCCTTGAACGACTTTCCCGCGGCGGCTTCGAACTTTGGTCAGTTCCCTCGGTCGGCCCGGCGGGGGATCTTGGAATGGATTCTGCAGGCCAAGACTCCGATCACCCGCGAGAGACGCGTCCTCGAAACGGCCCGGCTCGCCGAACAGAACATCCGCGCGAACCAGTGGAAGAGGCCCTGACCCCGTGCCCGCGTCCGTAGGTAAGCGCCCCCTTCTCCCAGGGGGAGAAGATCTAAGAATCTCTGAACGACGACATTTCCACCCAGGGTCCCACGAACTCCCTCTCTAGCGGGCGGCGAAAGTCCCGGAGTGGACCTCCGGGACACAAGCGGAGCAGGAGCTCCGCGCTCCACTACCCCCCCTAACCCCTAACCAACCCTACCAATCCGAGCCCTGCACCTCTGGCTTGACTTGGGGCGGAACGGGGCGAGTTGGTATCGGGGCCGGAGTGGGGGGCATCTCGGTTTCTTGGCCTAGGGCAAAGCCTTGAAACACCTGCTCGCTGAGCGTGTTGATCGCCCCCGGGGAGGAGTTCACGAAGACGACCTTGCTCTTGTCGCCGTGGGCGATGTCGCGAAGGGCGTCGAAGTATTGGTTCATCAGGACCAAGCGCATCAGGTCGTTGGCGTCAGCATCGGGGACCGCTTGCTTGAGGGCTTCGACCGAAATGGCCAGACCCTGGACAATGGCTTCGCGCTGTTGGGCGATCCCTTGGCCTTGGAGCCGCTTGCTTTCGGCGTCGGCTTCGGCCTGAAGCACGGTGCGCATCTTGTGGGCTTCACCCTCGTTCCGAGCCGCGATCTTGGCGTTTTCGCTGGCCATGACAGCGTTCATTGCCCGGACAACGGTCTCATCGGGGCGGATCTCGTTGACCAGAGAGTTATGGATCTGGAAGCCAAACTCAGCCATGCGGATGCTGAGCTGAGCGTTGACGGCGTCCCCAATCGCGTCCTGGTGCTCAAAGACGTCCTTGAGTTCCATCCGGGCAACCTCGGTCCGGACGACGTTCAGCACGAAGGCGCTGATCTGCTGCTCGGGAGCGGTGAGCTTATAGAAGGCTTCCGAAACACTTTCGGGCAAGACCGAATACTGCACGCGGATCATCATGTTGATGAACACGTTGTCTTTAGTTTTGAATTGACCGGGGATGTCGAGTTCGGTGATGCGGAGGGAGACACGCCCAGCTTTTGCATCAATGAACGGAAGTTTGAAGTTGAGTCCGGCGGTCGCGACCCGGTGGAACTTCCCGAGTCTCTGGATCAGCACCGCGTCTTGCTGGCCAACCGTAAAGGCGCAACTCGCGACGACGATCAACACGAAGAGCAGAAACAGGATGGTTCCGATGAACTGTCCCGCGCCCTCTGCCTGGGCAAGAAAGATCCACATGCTACGGGTTAAGACGGGAACAGAGGTATTGGCGTTGCAGCTCTAAACGGGGCGCCCTGTCGGGTTCGCGTGGCATCGCCCAATGCCCTATCTTTTCCAATTCCCCGTTAGGCTAAAATGAACTTTCCGAGAGCCTCGGTGAGTCTAACCCTCACTTGGGGCTTTGAACGTGACCCGAGTACCAGCGCGATGAGTAATCCCGGATCGATCCCGCCGCCGCCGAATGGCGCGCCCATCCCTCCCCCGCCCATGGCCCCAACGACTGCTGCCCCAGGGATGGCCGCTCCAGGCATGGTGCCGCCCATGCCCGTGCAAGAGATGGCGAGCACCGAAGGAACGGGCGCTCCGCGCTCGGTGGAAGATGTCCACATCGACGAATTGCTCCACATCGTCGTCGACAAAAACGCCTCGGACCTCCACATCTGCGCAAATTCCGAGCCGGTGATCCGAGAAGATGGTGCTCTGAAGCGCCTGAACTATGAGAAGTTCTCGCCCCAGATCTCCCAGCGAATGCTGTACGAGATCATCAGCGACGAGAACATCCAGAAGTTCGAATCGACTTTGGAACTGGACTTCTCCTACACGCTGCCGATCCCGAGCAGCCAGCGCGTTCCCGGTGGGCCGACGATTCGAGCCCGCTTCCGGGTCAATATCTACCGCGACCGAGGGTCCGTTGCGGCCGCTTTTCGATTGATCTCCAGTAAGATCCCGACCTGTCGGCAACTCAACCTCCCGCCCTTGCTGGAGCAGT
>DDSL01000132.1:0-127 GCA_002343825.1 Chthonomonas sp. UBA2391 | reverse complement strand
CACGATCGAAGACCCGATCGAATATGTTCACCAGCACAAGCTAAGCCTGATCAATCAGCGGGAAATCGGGGCCGATACCAAGAGCTTTAACAATGCTCTGCGAGCCAGCCTTCGAGAAGACCCGGAC
>DDSL01000044.1 GCA_002343825.1 Chthonomonas sp. UBA2391 | reverse complement strand
GAGCGAGGGAGGGCGTGGCCCCGGGCCGACCGGCAAGGTTCCAGCCCGCGGTCAGGGCGGCGAGCTGCCGCCGGTGAAAGTCCCAGATCCGCTCCGCAGCTAGTCGAAGAGCCGCTTCCTCCTCCGGTGCAATGGTTGCCGAAGCGATCTCCTCCGCGCTGATGGAGATCGAGCTGAGCTCGGGAGCATCATACAGACGAGCGTTCGCGAGCAGGGCCTCGTCTCCTCGGGCGCGGACGTCAGCCAACACCGAAGCCACCACCGAACTCACCTCAGCATCCTGAAACAGGTCGCGGTCCCGCCATCGTGAGAGCTCGACGGCGATCTCGTCCCCGCGAACAACCCTCACGCAAAGATCCCTTTCGCGCGCTCAAGCCGTACCCGGATCCGTTCGGGACCGAGTGCGGCCATCAGATCAAAAAGTCCAGGGCCCGAGGTCTTACCTGTCAGTCCGAGACGGAGCGGTACCTGAAGCGGAACCAGTTTCTCGAATCCGTTGGCCGCCGCATATTCCTTGACAAAGGTTTCGTAGTCCGAACCGGAATACTGAATCGCGGCATCGAAGAGGGCGGGGATGTGGGCTTGGCCTTTCCACTTTGCCAGGGCCGTGCCATCGATCTCCGGCTCATCGGTAAAAAAGAAAGCACCCGCCGCGCCGAAGTCGGCAAGGGTCGTAACGCGCTCCTGCTCAAGGGCAATCATCTTCTCCGCGAGTTCGGTCTGCTCCCCAAGCGCGGTGCGCAGCGTTGCCAGTCCCAGATAGATCGCCTTGTCTGCCGGATCTTCTTTCTCTTCATGAGCTTTGCGGTAGTAGGCTTCGGCTTCGGGGTCCTCGGCCACTCCTCGGACGGCTGCCACCAAGTCGGCGGAAGACAATCCGCGGATGTGGTTGGCGTTCATCCACTTGAGCTTGTCGAGGTCGAAGACGCCCGGCGACGGCTGCAATCCTTCCAGACTGAAGGCCTCGGCCATCTCGTCCATCGACATCAGCTCGCGGTCGCCGCCGGGACTCCAGCCGATGAGGGCGATGAAGTTGGCCAAGGCAGCCGGCAGATACCCGGCCGAACGGTAATCCAGGCACCGCGTGTCGCCGTGGCGCTTGCTCAGCTTGCTTCCATCCTTCCCCTTGATCACCGGGCAGTGGACAAAGATCGGACGATCCCAGCCATAGGCGTCAAAAAGCCAGGCGTGCTTGGGGGCACTGCTGATCCACTCTTCGCCGCGCATGATGTGGGTGATTCCCATCAGATGATCATCGACCATGGCGGCAAAGTGATAGGTTGGCATTCCGTCGGCTTTGATCAAGACAGGATCGTCGACGGTGTTGCTGTCGAACTCCAGCCGCCCGCGGATCACATCTTCCAGCACGATGGTTTTGTCGCGGGGGATTGCCAGACGGATGACGCCCGGCTTGCCCGCTCGCTTGGCCTCTTCGACCTGGTTGGGACTCGCGTCGCGCCACATGCCGCCGTAGTAGCCGATGGCCTGCTTGTTGATCTTTTGGAATTCCCGCATCTCTTCCAGCTCTTCGCTGGTGTCGAAGGCCCAATAGGCGTGTCCGCTGTCGAGCAGCTTTTGCACCAGGTCTTGGTAGATCCCTTGCTCTTTGCGTTCGCTTTGGCGATAGGGTCCATGGTCCCCGCCCTGAGTGAAGCCCTCTTGGAATTCGATCCCCATCCAGTTGAGGCTTTCAACGATCTCTTCTTCGCAACCAGGAACGTAGCGAGTGCGGTCGGTGTCTTCGATGCGCAAAATGTTGACCCCGCCATACCGTTTGGCAAAGAGATGCTTGAACAAAGCATCGCGGATGTTGCCGACGTGGGGGCTACCGGTCGGACTGGGCGCGTATCGAACTCGAACGGACATGAAGACCTTTAGGATACCTGTGGGGCTAGGGGGTCTCCGGCGCGTATAATGTCGGCCATGCGCGCATGGTGGGCCCCGATTCTTTCCGGCCTGTTCGACTATGCCGGGCTCTTCCCACCCGCTGCGCACCCGATGGAAGATGCGATTGCCGAATACATTCGGCTCCGGAGGGCTCCGTCCGCGGATCTGATGTCGCGATTCGTCTGCCCCGTGGGTTGGTTAGTGGACTTCCGTGACCGCTGGCCGAAGCAAGAGGAACCCGTCCTGCTCGCCGTTTTGGGGACCTCTCTGGAGGGCGTGCAACAGGATCTGCGGCTGATCGACCTCTTCGAAGAACAGATGGAGGGCCGCGCCGGCGTCGAGACCTACGAAGTCAAGGCCCAACCGGCCGATGTCACCGCCGATTCTCTCCGCCGAATCCAGAACATCGGATACGAGATGGCCTATCTGGAGTTGCCATGGGTGCCCGAGTCACTGGAGGCCATGGCGGCCATCGCCGACTACGAAGGGCTTGGAGTCAAGGGGCGCACGGGGGGGCTGGAACCATCCGCCTTTCCTAGCGCGGACGATCTCGCGAGTTGGATCCAGGAATGCGTCAACTTGGATCTGCCGATGAAGCTCACCGCCGGATTGCACCACCCCTGGGCACACCGTAATGACTCCATCCCCGCCGATGAGCACGGATTCTTGAACATTCTTGCCGCTCTCGCCCTAGCGAGCGAAGCCGATTTGAACCGTCGTGAACTGGCCGAAGTGCTTAAGGCCGAGACCCTGGCGGATGGCGCGGGGTTGGCTTGGAACGGTGAGAAAATCCACCCCGATGCGTTGCTGGAAGCGCGCGCCATCTTGCACAGCATCGGCTCCTGCAGTATCGACGAACCCTGGCACGACCTCCAACAGCTCTTATGAGATTCACTATTCCCGCCAACGCCAAGACTTGGGTCGAGATCGACTCGGATACTGAATTCCCGATTCAGAATTTGCCCTTCGCCCCATTTTTCCACGCCGAATCAGAGCAGCCAGGGGCCGGCTTCCGGATCGGCAACTACGTCTTCGACGTCATGACGTGGACCGAGCTCTCTCCTGAACGGGACGCCATTGATCTGAATTGTTTTTCGATTTTTCAGGAAGAGTTCGCCGCAAAAGTGAGCGAGGCGCGTAAACGGGTCTACCAAATCCTGAGCGAAGAAGCGAACGACACCGTCCGAGCTAGAGCGCGGGAGTGCTTGGTACCGGCCGAATCGCTGGAACTTTGGGCCGGGGTCGAGCCGAGGACCTTTGTCGACTTCTACAGTGGGATCCACCACGCCAGCAATGTGGGGCGCATGTTCCGTCCCGACCAGCCGCCACTTCTCCCCAACTATCGCCATCTCCCGATTGGCTATCACGGGCGCGCTTCCAGCGTGATGCCCAGCGGCTTTGACGTGATCCGGCCCTGGGGGCAGATCAAACCGGGGGATGGTGATCCGATCTTCACTCCGACCCGGGAGCTGGACTTCGAACTGGAAATGGGGGCGTGGATCGGCATCGACACCGATCTTGGCGAACAACTTTCGGTCGCCGATGCGCAGGATGCGATCGCTGGATTCGTACTCGTCAACGACTGGTCGGCCCGGGATGTGCAGCGGTGGGAGTATCAGCCGCTCGGTCCGTTTTTGGCCAAGAGCTTCATGACCAGCTTCAGTGAATGGATGGTCTTGCCCGATGCTCTGATCGGGGCCGAAGTCAGTGGAATCCCCCAAGAACCGGCGCCCTTGCCTTACCTCTCCCACCCTGAGCCGAGGAGCTATGACATCCAGTTGGAGGTGACGCTCCAGTCGGCGCGAATGCAGAATCCGCAGGTCATCGCCCAGAGCAATTCCAAGTACCTCTATTGGAGCTTTGCCCAGCAGATCGCCCACATGACCAGCAATGGCACCCCGCTCTGCTGCGGCGACCTCTATGCCAGCGGCACGATCAGCGGCGAGGAACCCGGGACCTTTGGATCGATGCTCGAACTGACTTGGCGCGGGACCCAACCCATCACCCTGGCAGAAACCGGAGAGACCCGGACCTTCCTCGAAGATGGCGATACGCTGACCCTCCGCGGCTGGACGATGGTGAATGGGATCAAGATTGGGTTCGGCGAAGTTTCGGCCACAGTTTTGAGCGCAAATCCGGCCGTTGCCCGGTAGAATCGCGGGCAATCATGTTGCAAGCGCGGTGCGAAGATTCGGTTCTGGCGGTGATCGATTTTCAGCCGTCGTTTATGAAGGCGATCCCGGGGGTGGAGGCGGCCCTGGCGCGGGCGATCTTCCTGGTGCGGGCAGCGGCGTTGCTCGAAGTCCCGATCCTTGTCACCGAGCAATACGCCACCCGGATGGGCGGCTCGCATCCTGACCTGCTGGCCGCGCTTCCGGCCGGGACCAAGACCTTCGACAAAATGGCCTTTAGCGCCTTCGGGTCCGAGGAATTCTTGGCTGAACTGGAGGCCACCAACCGTCCGCAGGTGGTTTTGGTCGGGATGGAGACCCACATCTGCGTCAACCAAACGGCTCACGACCTTATTGAATCGGGCTACGAGGTCTTGCTCGCGGCCGACGCGATCACCGGCCGGGGCCAGGATGCCCACGATTCGGCCATGCGTCGCATGGTCCAGGCCGGCGCAGTCGAAGCCCATACGGAGAGCATCGTTTACGAGTGGATGGAAACGGCCGAGCACCCGCAGTTCAAGGCGGTGCTCGGCCTAGTAAAAGAGAACTGACCTCAGAGGGGGCTGACGTCCCATTGGGGGCAATCTTCAACCGGCGGCTTCGTAAATCCGGTCGGGAGCCACCCCCAAGCCGGTGTGAAGTTCTTCAGGACGCTGCAAATTCTTGTATATCTGTTGGTGTGGGAGTAAACCCATGTGGTGCCCGAACAGATGTAAACGTCGCAGTTTTGCCACTCGTGGCGGTGGAAATTTTCCGCTGATACTTCGGCAGAAACCCCCACCTCGATACTCGCCCCGATCAGTTTCTTGATCGTCGCACTCAGCTCAGTGCTGACCGTATATGTTCCCATGTTTCGGATCCCCAAGTAGACCGTCTTCGTCCGCTTTTCACCGCAGACTGAGATTTCGCCAACGGTGCAGTGACCCTTAGGGGCTTTAAGGGGAAAAAGAGGAGTGCATCTTTTTCCTTGAGTCGGAGCCGAGCTGAGACCTTTCACCAAAAGACCATGGGGCTGCTCTTCTGGTTCAAAAGCGTAACCTACTTGTCCATCTGTCAAGGTCTTCTGGAGCGAAGTTCTGGAGAGGTTCGCGTCCCACATCATTCTTCCCTCGAGCGGAGACGTTTCGGGTTCAGCGATGATCTCGAGTCCTTCTCCTGAAGGTGCAACGCGGACATTGGGGATCCAGGGGATCACGGTTGTGGGGACTTCGCTGGTCGTGGTCCCTCAATCGGGAGCTTCCTCCACGACAGGGATCGTACCGACGACACTTGGCTCCACCGGATCGAAGACGATCGTCGGCGCTTCGGGGTCTGGGTTTGGATTGTTAGCGTCCGAAATTCGGATGATGTACTGGGAGATCGTTCCGTCAGAAGAGATAAAAGTCAGATAGTCTGCGCCCTCCGCGACCACATTGGCAGGGGCGACGTAAGTTCCACCGGGCAAGACCTTTCCAAAGTCGGCCATCCAAGTTCCGCTCACCGCCGCATTGTTTTGGGAGAATGCCACAAGGCTAACCCTCTGGGCGGGTAGCAATTCGAGCATTTCCTTGCAGGGCTTGAGCGGCTGCTGTTGGTTAGGCACCATCGCAGTGCATCCAATGCAGTCACCGATGCTCGCCGACACCGCGACGGTGGGTCCGGAGACCTTGGACGCACTAGCAGAATTGACACATCCGGAAAGGAGGAATGCACTCGTCGCAAAACTGCTTTCAATCGCAACAAAGTAGGCAAGTTTTGCGCTCATACATGAGTATTATGCGACGCATTTCCCGAAAAAGTAACCTCCCAGAATACGAACTTTCATTTTCTTTTGGCCAGGCGAAAAGGTGGCTATCTCGCCACGAGTCCCCACTCGAGCTCCAGTAACTTGGCCTTGCGTTCGAGGCCCCAAAAGAAGCCTCGGAGTTCGCCTTTGCTGCCGACCACGCGGTGGCAGGGGATCAGGATCCCGATCCGGTTGGCCCCATTGGCGGCGGCGACGGCCCGCACGGCCTTGAGGTCGCCCAGGCGGTGGGCGAGTTCGGAGTAGGTGATCGTCTGCCCGACTGGGATGCGGCGCAGTTCTTCCCAGACCCGGAGCTGAAACGGGGTGCCCACTGGGCGAATCGGGATGTGGTCGATCGGTTCGCCGCGCAGGAGG
>DDSL01000075.1 GCA_002343825.1 Chthonomonas sp. UBA2391 | reverse complement strand
ACTTTTCAACGTCAATGAGTTCGGTCCTCCATGTTGTGTTACCAACACTTCAACCTGGCCATGGCTAGATCACGCAGTTTCGGGTCTACTAATACGGACTTGACGCTCTATTCGAACTCGGTTTCCCTCCGGCTCCGCGTCTGAGACGCTTAACCTTGCCCGGACTAGTAACTCGCAGGATCATTCTGCAAAAGGTACGCCATCACACTTGACCGGATTACTCCGGACATGGTGCTCTGACTGTTTGCGGGTCGTGCGATTTCAGGTTCTATTTCACTCCCCTCCCGGGGTTCTTTTCACCTTTCCCTCACGGTACTGGATGCACTATCGGTGACAACTTGTATTTAGGCTTTTCCGGTGGTCCGGATAGATTCATGCGGGGTTCCTCGTGCTCCGCATTACTCGGGTACATCCTGAATTCGTGTTGATTTTGGAATACGGGGCTATCACCCTCTATGGCCGTGCTTTCCAACACGTTCTACTAACCTTCAACGATCTTCTTTTCTAAATCTCTCAAACAGAAGGCGAACCCTCTGTTTGGGAGACTTAGTGGATGCCCCACAACCCCACAGGGCATGCCCTGTGGTTTGGCCTGTTCCGATTTCGCTCGCCGCTACTTACGGAATCTCTTCGAGTTCTCTTCCTCTGGTTACTTAGATGTTTCAGTTCACCAGGTTCCCTCTATCACCCTATGGATTCAGATGATAGTGACTAGGCATTACCCTAGCCGGGTTTCCCCATTCGGAAATCTGCGGATCATAGCTTCTGTGCAGCTCCCCGCAGCATATCGCTGCTTACGCGTCCTTCTTCGGCAAATTGTCCCTAGGCATTCGTCACACACCCTTTGTAGCTTAATTTTTCTGTGCTGTATCCACAGCGTTTGCTTAAATTGATGCGCGTTCCACTTCGTTACGTATGCAACTGTCAAGGTGCCTGCCCGGCTTGCCGGATTCGTTTCCGTCGTCCAGCGGCAAAGAGAAATGATACCAACACCCATTCTGGATTGCAAGGGGGGTCGACCACTTTTTCGATAAATCGGCCCAATTTACGCCCCGCAAAAGGCTCTCAGAGGCGGAACCTGCAAGAATACGGGGATTCTTTGTACCCAAGATTCTTGGACTTTTTTTACCGGACATGGAAAGAAAAGCAGGGGGAGATCCAAAGTGCACTGGCCCATCAATCCAAGAGTTGTCTTAGGGGTTCTTGTCGGCATCGCAGTGGGGATGGGCGTCCATCACGTCCAGAAGCTTCTTCCGGGGGAAGCCTCACCAACCGAAGAGCCGGTCAAGACCCGGCTCCTGGCCATTCGCATGATCCAGGTCCCGGCTATTGAGGCCGATGGGCGGATCAAGACGCCTTCGATTCCCGTCGAAATCGAAAACCTGAGTGGCCATGCCATCGCGCTTCCGATCCACGACCAGTATCGCTGCATTGTGGTGAAGTCCAAGGGCGACGAGGTTGTGCCCCGAAAGCTGGTCCCGAAGACCGCCGTCGTCACCGCCCGAGACTTTGTGATCATCAAGCCAAACCAAGTCAAGCGGATCAATTTTCGAGTGAAGGTGCTCGACGAATCACGCCAAGGCAGGCTCGAGGCGGTCCCGATCGTGGTCAACGTGCCGCAAAAGCATCTTTCCGCGACAAGTTGGGCCGCAGTGAGGACCAAGCTGCGAAAAACGCGAGCCTATCTCTGGGGGACAGGGACCATCCACGGGCACACCAAGCCCCTGAAGAGCCCCTAGTCGTCCCCGGTCATGTCGAAATTCTCGCTCAGGACGCTGTAGTCAAAGATGGTGATCTGGCCGTCACCATCAAAGTCAGCCGCTTCCAAGAACCCCGCCTCACCGCGCTGCTTATCAAAGGCTCCGCTGAGGGCGATGTAGTCGAACACGGTGACAGAGTTGTCTGCGTCGATATCTCCGCCGAGGAGGTTGATCGAGCCGAGGGCGAGCGTCTGCTGGCCGGCGTCGAGCGTTCCCAAACTCTTCACTAGGCTCCCGGCCGCGTCGACGAGGACCTTGACCGATTGGTGAACCATCAGCCGAAAACGGATCTCACCCGATGAGTTCGGAGTCACCGTCCGGGTGTCGCGTACCAGCCCGGACTGAGGATCCAGAAAGCGGATCCGAACAGGTTTCGAGGTCAGGTATCCACTCAGCCGGACGGAGCCGGTCGCCAGATGGTCTACGATCTGGCCGCGGTAGGCCTGGATCCAACCTTGGGGACTCGAACCGTAGCCCACCACAAACTTTCCGTCGGCGCTAATGGCCGTCGCCGTGAACAGGTTCCAACCCGTAACGTTGGCTCCCGAGCTCCGCAACACGTCGATCAGGAGCTCCGTACCAAAGTCCGTAGAGTGATAGATGGCCTCGCCGCCGCTTCCCCGTTTCTGATATCCGACGATCCGGGTCCCGTCGGCGCTCATCCCTTGAGCCGAGCTCTCGGTCCTAAGCGGATCGGGGGTCAAGAACTCAGTGGCAGTTCCTCCCGACCAGCGAACGGCCCGTAGGTCCCCGGCGGAAAAGCGCGCGGCTCCAACAACAACGCCACCGTTCGAAGTGATGCCAAAGGCAAACGAGGGCCCTTGGCTGCCGGTCGGAAAAGGCAAAGCCTCCCAACCCGCGGTCGAATCGTGCCGGAACGCCTGGATTCCGTTCGCCCCGGTGCTATATCCAGCGATCCATCGACCGTCAGGAGTCATCGCAGTGGGGGTGGCTTGGCTCGAACCACCGGCGAGATCCCCCAAGTTGACTAGACCGCTGGTTGTCCATCGGAAAAGGGCGGTCCCGCCGGCGACATTCCCCTCGCCGGCAACCACGCTTCCATCAGAGTTCGTTGCCCATGCCTCGCTGCGGAAGCTGCCCCCGGCAAGGTCACCGAGTCCCGACAAACCCCCGCTATCCCACCGAGACGCCTGCCATCCGGTCGAGCTAGAGCTGGCCCCGACCACGACCAAACCGTTGCCACTTACAGCTCGATTGATCGAACTGATGGTTCCGCCAAAGAGGTCCCCGGTCGAGGCGATCCCGCCGGCTTCCGTCCACCGAAAGCCGGCTCCACCCGAAGAAGCAAGACTGTAGCCCACCACGACCGCACCATCGGCACTGATCGAATAGGCCTCGCTGTAGTTGCTTCCTCCAGCCAGATCTCCTAGACCGATCAGACTTCCCTGCCAAGCCGATTGCGCGCAACCGGCGAGGAGGACCCCGCCCACTAGGATGGACCTCTTCATGACGTTATCGCTTCATGTTGATGAGGTCCTGCAGCATCTCATCAACTGTGGTCACAACTCGGGTGTTGGCTTGGAATCCTCGCTGGGTGATGATCAGGTCGGTGAATTCGTTCCCGATATCGACGTTCGATTGCTCCAAGAATCCCGAGTTGATCAGGCCCCGGCCTCCAGTTCGAGGCTGCCCGATGACCGCGATCCCCGAGTTGTCCGAGTTCCGCCAGAGGTTGTTACCAGTTCGCTCCAGACCGCCTGGGTTCGGGAAGATCGCGGTGGCGATTTGTCCCAGGGCGCGGGTGAGACCATTGGTAAAGAGACCCGTGATCAGGCCGTCTTGGCTGACGCTGAAGCTTTGCAGAGATCCGGGGGGGAATCCATCTTGGTCACTCAGCGAGACTTGGCTTGTGGCCTGGTTGTTTTGGATCGTCTTCAGCTGGGTGATCTCATCAAAGTTGAGGTCGACGGTGAACTGAAGCGGCGCACCGGCCAAGACGGTCACGGAACGGGGGGCGCCCATATCGATCGGGCTACCATTCGAATCGTAGTAAAGGCCCGGACCTTCGGGGCTACCGCCATCACTTTGGGCGATTTCGACGCCGTTCGAATCGAGCACTCGCCAATCCCAACGGGTCACCGCTCCCGCCACCGGAGGCACAAAAGGCGCTTCCTGTCGATTGAAGAATTGGATGGTGATATCGTGTCCACCGCCCTGGCTATCATAAACTCGTGCGGCGGTGGTCCAGTCGGGAGCCGATCGGGTCGAGCCGATCGCAACCGAACCCGACAAGTTGCCGGCAAAGCTGGCGCGGCTGGTGACCTGGACAGCATTTAAGCGTCCCAGCGGAACGTTGAGAGAGCTGCCCGCCGTGATCGGGGTCGAGGTCTCTTGGTCTCCTTGCTTGATAAAGTCCCAACCCATCACCCGTTCGCCAGTCGCACGGTGAACCATATCTCCGTTAGCGTCGAGGTCGAACGATCCGTCTCGAGTGAAGGCCGTCCGGAGTCCGTTGGACGTCATGAAGAAACCGTTGCCCTGGATCGCCAAGTCGGTCGGGCGGTTGGTCGCGTTGAGGGATCCTTGCTCATTGAAGACATCCGTACCGGCGACCAAGACCCCGAGGCCAAACTGAATCGGGTTCGTACCACCCGTTTCGTTGTTCGGTCGTCCGGCCCCTCGGATCGTCTGGGCCAACATATCCTGGAAGGTCACTCGGCTGCCTTTGTAGGCAGTCGTGTTCACGTTGGCAAGGTTGTTTCCGATGACGTTCATTCGGGTTTGTTGCGCCTTGATACTCGCAACCCCGGCTAGCATGGCTTGTAGCATTCTTCGTGCTCCTCTACTTCTTCTGAATAGTTCGATTGGGTCGGGGAGCGAGCCGTGAGTCCTCTTCTTCAAAGAGGGCCCTCAAGACCTCCCGGCCACGTCGCCGGGATCCATCTCGGGTAAGCGGATCGCTCAGAGTGAATGATTTCGACTAGACGATGACAGCACTGTCGATATTGGTGAAAACGTTCTCCTTCATTTGCGCTCGGTCCACGGCTGTGATCACGGTGCGGTTCTTCACACTGACGACTAGGGCCACGTCCTCCATCAGGACCAGCGACTCCTTGGCTCCCTTCTGGGCGGCTCGCTCAACCCCCGCCACGACTCGATCCCAGTCGGCCGGACTCAATTCGATGTTCCGGCTCTGGAGGCGGGTTGCCGCGTGGCCACTCACCTTGAGTCTGTTCTCCAAGATCTGACCGAAGTCCGGACCCGTACCAGGGGTTGCCTGGGAAGTCCGCGGCGACTGAAGGGCGTCGATTCGCCCCGTCACCATCTCGTGGATCTTGGTGTTTTGGATGGGATTGCTCATGAGAAAATTAGCCTGCAAAGCTCTGGACGTCCAAGAGGTTCACCTTGACGTCTTTTCCGGTGGAATCCATCACAGTCAATTGGATCGAGCCGCTCTCGAAGCTGACCTTCTTGACCGCGCCGGTCAGTTCCAGCGGTTTTCCGTCGGCTCCCTTCAGCACGGGGTGAGGCGCGGTGATCGTCTTTCCGATCAGGCCGCCGGCCTGGCTGAGCGTTACGAGGTCGGTGAGAGGATTGCTCGCTCCCGCATCCCGGACGGCCGTGACATTCTTCATTTCGAGCTCCGCGATTCCGCCGTTGGCTTCTTCGACCTGCAGGTAACGCGAGCCGTCCTTGATGCTCGTTCCTCGGACGATTCCGCTCACCTGCTGCCCCGAACCGACGCCACCATCGGCGCTGTTTCGGATCCCGGTCACGAACTTGCCGAGCATTCCACTGGCTTGCTGAACTTCCATCGAGTTCTTCAGTTCGTCGATTCCTTGGACGGTCCCGAGCTGCGCCATCTGAGCGTAATACTCGGTGTCCTTGACCGGCTCCAGAGGATTCTGGTTGGCCAACTGGGTGATCATCAGCCTCAAAAAGGCATCGGCGTCCAGCGTCTTGGATTTGTTCTTAACCGGACTGGTCCCAAAGTAGGCACCAGTATCCAATGTGTTGACAGGAAAAGTTGACATTGTTGGTTACATCACCATGTCCAGTCCGGCGGTAGCCAGACGGCGCAGAGTCGGGGCCTGGGGCTGTTCGGCCTTCGGCGAGGGTTGGGTGTGCAGACGGTTGGCCTGCTCAAAGTCGTTTCGGTCCATTCGGTCCTGTTGAGCTGCTTGTTGCCCGGTTTGGGCTTCGGCTCCATGCCCGGAAATGTTCACCTGGCTCAGAGTGATGCCCTTCGTCTCGACCGCCTGAATCAGGCGGGCTTTATCCGACTCCAGATGAGTCCGCACCTGCTCGTTGCTCACGCTGATTTCGGCTTCGCTGCGGAAACCGAGCTGCTTGATCGTGATGGTGATGGCTCCGAGGGACTCGGGTTCCAACATGATCTTGATCTGGCCACTGCGGGTCAGACTCAAGAGGGTATCAGCCTTCTCGGCGATCTGATCGGTCAGGTCACCCGGCATCGCGACTGGCGCGGCTGGTTCGTTTAAAGGGGCCTGAGTTAGCGCTACCTTCGGTACCTCGGTGGGGGCCGCTTGGGCAGAGGCAGGGCTTGGAACAGTGACCTCGCCCTCGGGCTCGATTCCCTCCTCCGCGGTCGGCACCACGAGTCCCGTGACGGTCTGTTCACCGAAGGTGGAGGATTGTCCGTCGCCCTCGCTGGCGTTCGGATTCGAATTTGCCTGCTCAACCGGGGCTTGGGTTTCCGCCGTCGGAGCCTCCAAAACAGTTCCCTTCATCGGCTCCAGTTGAGTCTTAGGAGCGGCTTCGGGTCGCGGGCCCTCTTGGATTGGCGCATCGTCGGTTTGGGTCGGGGGCACCTGCACCGTCTCGCCTGCTTCGACGACCACAGGGGTCGGAGGAGCGGTTCCACGATCACCCTTCTGGACCAACTCCGGATCGACTCCGTTGGGGGCCGGGGGCTGAGGCTTGGTGATTTCCGGGCCAGACTCGGCTGCCGGTGCCGTCACCACCGCGACGGGATTGAGCGTTTCCAGATCCGACTGGGGCAACAACTCCGGCCCTGCTTCCGTAACTTTCGGACCGGTGACCTGCAGAGTCGGTTGGTCAACCGGAGCCTGCACCGCTGGTTCGCCGGCAGCCGGATCCATCGCTGGAGACACGATCGCCTCGGGGGTGATGCTGACCGGTGTCGGCAGGGGCACCTGCGTTTCGGCGGGAGCAAGTCCCGCGATCGGGTTCGTTTGCGGCGTCACGACCTCGGAAGCAAAGACCGGGCCGGTCACCGCTGCCTGGATGGGGGTCGTCACGACGGGCACCACACCCTCGGCGGGCTGGACCTGGGCAACCAGAGTCGGCACCGCAAGCTCCACGGGCGCGGTCGGCAACAGAAGCGCGACGACCTGCGGCAAGGTGATGTTGGGTGGAGTGGGCGACTGGTCCGGCTGGAGCTCTTGAGCATTCGGCTCTTCGGGAGCAACCTCCGTCGCCTTCTTTTCGGGATCACCCGGTGGAGGCGGCGGCTCCGGAACATCAGGTTCCCTCTCGGCGACCTTGGCGTCCAGAACGTTCCCAAATCCGGACTCGGAGGGAGCCGGAGGGGCGGGAAGGACCGGGGCCAAAGCCAGGATCGGATCAAATTGGACCATGTTGTTGCATGCGCTAGAGCGCGACATGGTCATCTTTGGCCAATCAGGCCCAAGAATTTACTAGGTTCGAGCGAACCTAAAGTAAGTTCGCGGCTTTCGACCGGTGAAAGCTCCCTGAAATTGGGCGAGTCGGGCCGTTCCCAGTCAGTTGGGGGGAGCCGCATGTCCTCCCAGTCGGCCGTGTCCAAGAGCACGGATCCCCAACTCCGGGGTCTTTTAGGAATCACTCGCTCGCGCTCACCCGCGGCCCCAGTCCTAGGATCCTCTCCCCCTAGGAGAGGTCCGTGAGCCTTGCGAACGGGGTGAGGGTGTCCTTGCATCGCGCTCTTCACAGCGGAAACCCTCATCCGGCGCTTCGCGCCACCTTCTCCCAGAGGGAGAAGACCAAATGTGCCGCAAAGAGACGCCCAAGGCTCGTTACGATTGCGGACGTCGAGTAAGGAGCCTGATATCAGGTCCCTAGTCCCTAGTCCCTAGTCCCTAGTCCCTAGCCCCTAGCCCCTAACTCCTAACCCCCAACCAAACCTTAGTCGCGGGCGACGACCGTATCAGGGAATTCGACCGTCATGCCTTTTCCAATGGCCTTCTTCTTCAAAAGACCGGCGCGAAACTCGACCGCATATTGAGCCGCACCTGCGCTGGGAAATCCGGTCTCATCCAGAGCCTTCATCGTGCCGGTTCGGATGATCTTCTTGTTCTTGTCCAGGTAGGCGATGTCCAGATCGACGAGGGTGTTGCGCATCCAGAAGCTCAGCTCGCGCGCTTGGGGAAAGACGAAGATCATCGCCTGATCGTCCTTAAAGTCCTCGTTCTTGAGGTGCATCATCCCCTCAGCCCGCTTGGCGTCGGTATCCATCACCCAAGCCGTGAACTTGTGTTCCCCGATCTTCAGTTCGGTGGTCACGAGATCCTTGAGTTGGTAGGTCCGGTTGGGGTTGAAGTTGGGATCGTTGTTTTGACCACCGCCTTGCCCGGTGTCTTGCGAACCGGTATCGGCAACGGTGTTGCTGGACCCGCCGCAACCCAAGACGAGGAGAAGAAGACCCGAAAGATAGAAACTACGCTTCATGTTGGTGATCATACCGACGTCCCGACCGGAGCGATAGGGTCGTGCTTCCCTTCGAAACTAGTAATCGAATCCTCAAGGTCCATCGTCGTGCCGATGAGATCAAGACCGCGGACAAGCTGCTCCTTCGTCGCAGGCAAGATCTCGAAACTCTCGCCGGCGATCTGTTGGTTGAGGAGATCGACGGTGACTTCGGCCCCGGTGCCCAGTCTGACGATGCGCGAATGAGCCTCGGGGAGCAGTTCGATCAAGAGGAGGCCGCAGTTGGCCGCATTTTGTCGAAAGATATCGCTGAACCCCGGAGAATCGGACTCTTTGCGGGCTACTACGGCGACGAATCCCGCCTGCTGAATGGCCCAAACGGCGTGCTCTCGGGAAGAGCCGCAGCCGAAATTCGTGCCGACGACCAAAACCGAGGCCCCCTGGGCTTCCGGACGGTCGAGGATAAAGTCCCCGCCCCGCACGTCGCTGAAGAGAAGCTCTCCATATCCCGATCGAGTGACCATGCTGAGGAATCGAGCCGGGATGATTCGGTCCGTATCGACGTGATCAGCTTCGAGGACGGCAACTTTGCCCGTATGCACGCTAAATCCGGTCATGAATCGTAGTTTGGCACGGTCCTTGCGGAGGAAGGCTACTGAGAAGTCAGAAACAGGCTCCTCACCTTCCCAGAAACTTCACCCAACCATCACAAGGCCCCGTTCCGATTGCTCGGAAACGGGGCTCTTGTTTGCTTGATCGAGAGAGAGGAGAGACTAAAGTCGATTTAGTTTCGGGCGGCCGCCATTCGGGGACTGGCCGGGGCCACCTCAACCGCGGCGGTCGGTGGGGCGAGGAGATAGATGTTGTCTCCCAATTCTTCCCAGGTTCCTTCCTCGGCGTAGTTGACTCCGCACATGAAGTCCTTGATCTTTTCCCTGAGGACGGTTTCCGCACCCGAAAGATTCAAGATTTGTTGCTCACCGCGTTTCAATCCATCGGCCGCAGCGACCGCGTCTTGAAACGTGAAGATCTGCCGCCGAACGGTGATGCTGTAGCGGGGCAAATTGTGAACGCTGGGACCGGCGAGTCGACGGGGGGACTCTTCGAAGGTGTCTTCGACCGGTTCTTCCTTGAGAAACTTCTCGCGGATACGACCAAAAAAGCCAGGACGATCCTGGAGCTCTAACTCTTCCATGATGCTGATTAACTCCTTCCGTGGAACTTATTGTTTTCGGTCGCCGAAGAGAGCGCTTCCGACTCGGACATGGCTTGCTCCTTCCTGGATTGCCATTTCAAAGTCTTGACTCATTCCCATACTCAACCAGTCCATCCAAGGGTAACGACTTCTCAGCTGTGCGAGTTGTCGAAAGGCTTCCCTTGTTTCCTCACTGGACTCGGTGAGAGGACCTATCGTCATCAGGCCTCTTAAACGAACCTGCTGACATTCTAGGACTGATGACACGAGATTGTCAAGCCCCTCGGAGAAAACACCCGACTTTTGTGCCTCCCGACCGGTGTTCACCTCTAAACAAACGTCGATTGGATCACCCAACTTGGCAAACTCCTTCAGGTGATCCGCTTGACACAAGGTGTGGACGGAATGAAAGATTTCCCCGATCTTTCGGATCTTGTTGCTTTGGAGGGCCCCGATAAAGTGCCAACGGATGTCGCCCGGCAAAGCTCGGATCTTGGGCTCAGCTTCTTGATATCGACTTTCCCCAAAGTCTCGGTGACCGAGTTCATAGAGCTCCCGGATCCGATCGACCGGCACCGTCTTGCTCACCGCGATGAGAGTCACCTGGTGGTCGGGATGGAGCTTGGACTGTTCGATCCGTCGGCAGATCTCCTCGTAGCGCTCACTCAGCCCCATCCCTCGGTTGTACCGCCATAATCGAGAGATGCAGTGGACCTCCCGCGAGGAGTTCGATCGCCTGAGCCAGCCCGGCCACACCGTCCCCGTCGTCAGCGACCTTCTGGCCGACCTCGAGACCCCGCTCTCGGCCTATTGGAAGCTCAGCCAGGGGCGCCCTCACACCTTCCTATTGGAGAGCGTCACCGGGGGCGAACAACTCGCGCGCTACAGCGTAATCGGATTCGAGCCCGTGGCCACGCTCCGGGCAAAGAACGAGACCGTGTGGATTCAGCGCGGGGATCGGTCCGAGACCCGCACCCTCAGCGACGGGCAGGACCCGCTTCACGTCGCAAAAGAACTGATGCCCGATCCGCCGGTGGAGATCCCTGGGCTGCCCAAGTTCCTTGGCGGAGCCGTTGGGCACCTTGCCTACGACTTCGTGCGATACCTCGAAGTCCTCCCCGATTCAAATCCCGATGACCTTGGGGTGGCCGATGTTTTCCTCTTTATCTGCCGCAAGGTGGTGATCTTCGACCATGCCCGAAACCTGATCCGGATCATCGTCCTGGCCGATCCCGACGGCTACGCGGACGCGGTTGCCGAGATCGAGGATGCTCGGGCCCGACTCGCCGCTCCCCTGCCTGCCCTTCCGGCAACCCCAACTCATGTCGGCGAGGTCGAAAGCAACATGACCCAGGCCGATTTTGAGGCCGCCGTTTGCCGGATGCGCGAATACATCGTCGCTGGAGACGGAATCCAGATGGTCCCGAGTCAGCGCTTCCGAGTCTCGACCAATGCCGACCCGTTGCACCTCTATCGCTCGCTGCGCAGCCTGAACCCCAGTCCCTACATGTTCCTCTTCCGGTTTGGGGATTACGATCTGGTGGGCGCGTCGCCCGAGTTGCTCTGCGGATTAACCAAAAGAACCGCCCGGGTCCGCCCAATCGCTGGAACCCGGTGGCGAGGACCAACCCCCGAGGTGGATGAATCCCTCGCCGCCGAACTCTTGGCCGACGAGAAGGAGCGGGCCGAG
>DDSL01000033.1 GCA_002343825.1 Chthonomonas sp. UBA2391 | reverse complement strand
GTGCTGGGTCTCGCCATAGGTGCTCGCCACCCTGTACATGGAGTGATAGAGATTGAAGATGTTGGGATAGGTGAGGGGGCGTCCGGCGTAGATCCCGACTCCCTTGGGCAGGTCCAGCATCGAACCGACGCTCATGTCACCCGGGTTTTGTACGTCGTCGAGCAGGAAGTGCTCGATATAATCGTCGACAATCCGGATTTCTCGGCGGTCGGGATAGATCGTGTTCTTTTCGGCCAGAAAGAGGGCGTCGGCGCTGCTGCACTCGATTCCGCTGGCTCCGGCGTATTCTTCGGGGTCGGTGACGACCTCGCCGCTCTCATAATTGGCCAGTAGAATCGCCCGATCCAGTGAGGTCTCTGGATCTTGGTGAACCTGATGGTCGGCAATCCACTTAGCCCGGTTCCGGATGAGTTTCTCGATCGGGTCGGTGAACATCAGATGGACCAGACTGCGACGACTCAGTTGATCTTCAAATCCGACGATGAGGGGGCCGCTTTCGCTCGGCTTAACGAAGCAGAAGCCGCCCTGTTCGTCGGTGTCGGTTTCCACCTGGGCCTCTTTGCTCACAAAGAACTTGGTCGGGGTCACGCCCTGAACTTCGACTGCGATGCCGACATCGGCGGGGGCCACCGCGCCGGGCAGAACACGAACGCTCGGTCGGCCACAGGCGACTAGGGTGCTACTCACGCCGTCTTGTTTGTCGCGCTCGGTGGGGGCAAAGCGCATATGGAAGGTTCGGCTGTCGCCGGGTTCCAAAATGAGCGAGGTGTGCTGGTTCCACCATCCCTTCCAACCTTCGCGCTCGACCAGCGCGCGGCTATAGACATAAACGACCGGGATGCCCTCCCACTGGTGGGGAGTGTTCAGCGAACTGGGGACATGGCTGAAGAACTCCCAACTGGTGGTGTCTCCGGGGAAGACCAGGAGAGAAGGGGCTTCGGCGGTCATCCGCTGGGCAAGGATCCAGCTCGCCGCTCCGCCGATGAACTTGTGGACATAGAGTCTCCCCGTCCAGAGCCGCTGGAGCTGTTCATCGGTCCAGCCGAACCCATCATAGAAGTTGTTGAAGGGCAAGGGGAAGCCGAGCTCGCCGATCTCGATGACCTTGCGACCTCGGTTCTTGATGTGCAGATCCCAGGCAATCTGGGGGATCTGGCCGGCGATCTCATAGAACTTCCCGGTGGCTTCTAGTTCGGGAAGAAAAGGAAAGTCGTACTCGATGCTGATCGACTCGCTTCCGAAGTCCATGATCAGGTCGTCATCCTCGTCTTCGGTGGAGTCGGCGCTGTATCGGGTCAAAGGGCCGTTGCGGCTGCTGATCCAGGGCTCCTCGGGACTGGTGCGGGCGCTGATCAGAACGGTCCCGGGGTAGAGGTCCTCGGCCGCCTCCTCTCCAAAGCTCAAAGGGGGGAGTACGAACTGGAAGTCCTCTCCCTCGTCGGGCAGGGCAGGATCGGAGGCCCAGAGCTGCTGGATTCGGCCAGCGGGACCAAATTCCATCGAGATCAAGCTACCGGTAAGTTCATGCCTCTCGTCCGAGAAAGGGTCCATTGGCGGGGGGATGTTACCCCTGGCAATTCAAATCCCGTGATTCTTCACGGGTTCGATGAGAATGCTCGCAAAAATGCGGGCCAAACTTTTCTGTTTTTGGGCTAGAGTGTTAAAGTTCGGGGCGCGGTCAACGGCAATGATGCTTGTTCGACCGGCCCGACAAGAGGAGACAAATGCGATCACTTCGATGGTTTTCTGCGGTGGCAGCCGCACTGATCGGGGCCTCTGCGATGGCGCAGGTGGTGTTCCAAGACGATTTTGAGACCGATTCATCGGCGAACTACTTGGTCAAAAAGCGCAACGCGACGACCGCCCTTCCCAGCGTTCCGGTGGACTCGAAAGTGGAGTTTGCCTTCGACTACGGAGTGGCCTGGCCCTACGACGGGCTGACCTATACCGGTGCCGATCCGGGACGAACGATTCCGCCCGCGCCTGGCCAAGCCACGACCAAAGGCCTATACATCCGGGTGAACGAGGACCTGGCAGAGACTCGATCGGTTGAGGCCGTTCAGGTCATCCCGAAACTCGCCCGACTTCAAGGTGACTACAAGCTCAGCTGCTACATTTGGTACGAGGTCACCAGTGGTGCCACCTCGACGCAATTGGGCGGTCTGGGGATCGAGCACAACGGCGGTCCCGGATTCATGCAGGGAGATGGTGGCTCGGGCTACTTCTTCCAGTACACCGGCGACGGATCTTCGACTCGCGACTACCGACTCTATAACGGCTTGCTTGAGCAGTTGGCCCCGAATGGCGGTTGGGTGGCGACCGGGACCGGCATCCACAACAACACCAACGTTCACTATTCGAGTTACTTCACGACCGCCGCGGGATTCCCGATTGCCGGAACTCCCGGTCGACAATGGGTCAAGGTCACCATGGAGCGAATTGGTGGCGACGTGAAGGTTGTGATGGAACGCACCGATGGCGCCTCCACCGGTCCCCTGTCGATCCTGACCTACACGGACTCTGCCTTCACCAACGGCTATCCGATGGTCGGCATGTTCGACCCGGCTGCTTCCCCGCGCCCGGCGGACCATCCGCTCTTCATCCTGGTGGATGGATTGCGAGTCGAAGGAACGCTGGCTCCGGTCCTTTCCGGACGAGTCGAGCTGACCGATTACGTTGGGACTTACCCGCGCTCGGTGACGCTGGAGCCATCGGACATCAACGGCAACGCTCTACCGACCGTGACCGCCGGTCTGGATGCCGAAGGCAACTACTCGGTGCCCAACAACCCGGACTACGCGTCGGTTCGAGTCAAGACTCGACACTTCCTCGGCAAGCGGATCAGCGTCGACGGAAGCCAAACCGTCTCGGATGCGAACTTCGCAATGCTGAACGGGGATGTCGACGGCGACAACGCAGTCACGATCTTTGACTACATCGATCTCTCGGCCGCGTTTGACCTCGTCGTTTCGGATCCGAGCTTCACCGGGAATGCGTTCGCGGACTTGGACGGCGACGACACCGTTACGATCTTCGACTACATCGTCTTGTCGAACAACTTCGACCTGACCGGCGACGAATAAGCTCGCTCGCTAACTGACAACGAGGCTTCGGGTTGCCGTCGAGGAAACCCGGAGCCTCGTTCTTTGTTGGTACCCTTGCCGCCAAAGATGGTGAAAGGTTTCGTCTTGGTTGCCAGCGGGCTCGCAGTATTGGCGGGGGTTTTGGGGGNNTATGACGCCACCCGGCCAAAGGTCGTCGCCCTCCGAGTCGACCGAGAGGCTTATCTGCGCAAGGTCGCCACGGACTCCCAATCCGCCGCCGACCACCGGATCTGGGCCGAAGAGGCGGTCCGAGTCGGCAACTTCGAGGATGCCCGAAAGGCCTATGCCCTCGGGGCCGAGATCCTCTTCAAGAAAGGCGACGACAACATGGCCTTTCAATACCGCCGGTGGAGCCAGCGGTACGAGACCTGGCTCCGGGCTTTCGTCCCCGATGAGGAGCCGCCGAAGCGTCCTCTCGCCAAACATGAACCCGCCGCCGGACTTCTCTCCGGAGCCTTTATCGACAACGAGGCCCAGATCACCGAGACCTACACGGAATCCAACGGCAAAGTGCGCCGCGATCTTGGGGTCTTCAACCGTTGGACCGGGATCCAGCACCAGATGGCCTTCATCTACCTCCGCTACGACCAGCCTTTTCCCGCCGAATTCGTCCGAGATTGCAAGGAGAATGGAGCGCTGCCCCAGATCGCGTGGGAACCCAAATACCTTGAAAAAGTCCAGGATGATGAGTGGCTACGCAGCTTCGCCCGGGCTTGCGGTCAGGCCGGAGTGCCGATCTTCTTGCGCTTTGCCAGCGAGATGAATGGGGATTGGGTTCGCTATAGCGGGGACCCCAAACTCTACATCGAGAAATGGCGCATCGTCACTCGAGTGATGCGCGAAGAGGCCCCGAATGTGGCGATGGTCTGGTGCGTTTTTGAGATCCCCGAGCGCCACATCGAGGACTACTATCCAGGGGGAGAGTATGTCGATTGGGTGGGGGTGAATGTCTACAGCGTTCCCTTCTATGACAACGACCCCAAGCGCGATGGGAGCTGGCGGCACCCGCTGGATGGGGTCCGGCACGTCGATGAGCTCTATGGTGCCCGTCACCCGATCTTGATCTGCGAATATGCCAGCAGCCACATGAGCAGCCTGGACCGTAAGTTTCGAAACGACTTCGCCATCGAGCGGCTCCGAGAGATGTACTACGGCTTGCCGCTGATCTATCCGAGCGTCAAGGGAATCTGCTGGTTGAGCATGGATGCAACGAAGTGGGCGATTGAGGGACGACAGAAGAACAACTACAGTGTGTTGGATCAACCCTCAATCACCCTGGCCTATCAGCAGGCCCTTCGAGAGCCTTGGATGTTGATCGACAACCGGAAACCCAAGGAGGCGGTCCGATTTCGCGAACTCAAGCAAGGTGAAGATCCCGCCGGGCGGGCGGTCCGGATCCACGTCAAGCAACCGCGCGAAGCGGGATATCGACTCTTCTGGCTTCACCGAGACGGAGAAACGGAGTTGAGCCTGAGAGGCGGGACGGCGTCGATCCTTCCACAGAAAAGTGACAAACTTGAACTGAGGGCGGAGGGCCGCAGGGTAGTGGCCCGGCATTCCTTTTCCAAGTAAGTCAAAATGAACCTTTAATGAAGACGATCCTCGTCATTGGTTCCGGCCCGATTGTGATCGGTCAGGCCGCCGAGTTCGACTACGCCGGAACCCAGGCTTGCAAGAGCCTCCGCGAGGAGGGCTATCGGGTGGTCTTGATCAACAGCAATCCGGCCACGATCATGACCGACGAGGAAACCGCCGACGCGGTCTACATCGAGCCGTTGACGCCGGAATTCTGTGAGCGGGTCATTCAGCGCGAAAAGCCGGATGGTCTGCTTCCAACCCTCGGGGGACAAACAGGGCTCAACTTGGCGACTCAGTTGCACAATCTTGGGATCCTCGCTAAGTACAACGTGAAGCTCTTGGGTACTCCGCTGGAGGCGATTCAGAAAGCCGAAGACCGCGAGGAATTCCGTCGCCTGATGCGAGAGATCAAAGAGCCAGTGCCCGAAAGCTGGATCATCGAGTCGCCCGAGCAACTTGAGGCGGTTTTGGACCGGGTGCCCTATCCCTGCATCGTCCGACCGGCCTATACCCTCGGCGGGACTGGGGGCGGAATCGCCAACTCACGGGAGGAACTCCTCGAGATTGGGACCAAGGGCCTCCAGCTCTCGATGCGCAGTCAGATCATGGTCGAGCGCTCGCTCCTCGGCTGGAAGGAGGTCGAGTATGAGGTGATGCGGGACAGCAAGGGCAACTGCATCACGATCTGCAACATGGAGAATTTCGACCCGATGGGGGTCCACACCGGCGACTCGATCGTGGTCGCACCTAGCCAGACCCTCAGCGATATCGAGTACCACATGCTTCGGACGGCCTCGCTCAAGATCATCCGCTCTTTGGGGATCGAGGGTGGGTGTAACGTTCAGCTTGCTGTGAACCCCGACAGCTTCGACTACTACGTCATCGAGGTCAACCCCCGGGTCTCCCGATCCAGCGCTCTGGCGAGCAAGGCGACGGGTTACCCGATCGCCCAGGTCAGCGCCAAGATCGCGGTTGGGAAGACCCTCGACGAGATTCAGAACCGGGTCACGGGCACGACCAAGGCATGTTTCGAACCGGCTCTCGACTACTGCGTGGTCAAGATTCCGCGATGGCCGTTTGATAAGTTCACCGGAGGCGACCGCACCCTTTTCACCCAAATGAAGGCGACCGGCGAGGTGATGGCGATGGACCGGAACTTCCCGAGCGCACTGATGAAGGCGATCCGGGGACTGGAGGTCAAGCAAAAGGACCTCAGGCACGAGAAGTTCCAACTCATGCCGAACGAGGCCCTGCACAAAGCGATCAAGCAGCCGACCGATGAGCGGCTCTGGGCGATCGCCGAAGGCTTGCGCCGGGGCATGACCGTGCCCGAAGTGAGCCGCCTGTGCCGGGTCGATCCCTGGTTCCTCAACCACATGTTGACCTTAGTCGAACTAGAGAAGATTCTTACGCAGCTGGAATCCCTGGTCGAAGACCATCAAGCCATTTCGGCCGCCATCTATCTGGCGCTCCAAAACGGCTTCTCGGCTTCGGTCATCGAATCCTTGGTTGGCATCCCCAGAGAATTCAAGCGCGACCTCGCCGAAATGCGAAACAAGCTTGCCTTGATCCAGCACGAAACCGCCGCCATCGGAGCCCGACTCAAGGAGAGCGGGGACGTGAGCCCCGAGAGCTTCGAGGCGGCGATGGCCGACTTTGCCGCCTCGGTGAGCGCAAATCCCGAGATCAGCGGGGAAGTGGACCGGTTCTGGCAGACTTACGATGCCCTCGATCCCAAAGTACGGCTCTGGATGGCGGTCCTTACTCAGATCAGCCACTTCGACGAGCAAGGCGCCTACAAGATGGTGGACACCTGCGCGGCGGAGTTTGAGAGCGAGACGCCTTACTATTACGCGACTCGGGAGACGTACGGCGACACACTTACAGTCCCGGATACGGTCCTTCGATCTTGATCGCGTCGGCGATGACCTGACCAGAGGTGTTCCCGAACGAGCGAAGGTGGACGCGTCCGCCGCCTTGGCGCAGATAGATCCGGCCGAGTTTGTTCCAGGTCCCGCCGTTCTGCGTCATATCCACAAAAACGGGGATGTTCTCGCGGCGGTCGACGAGCTCAAAGAGGGCGTTTCTTTGGCGATTGGTGCCACTGACCCAGTTCGCATAAATGTCATAGAACCCTTCGGCCGGGGCGTCGAGTGCCCAGGTCGCGGTCGCCTCCGACTTAGGAGTGACGGCGCGGTTGCGGAAGTCGGCCCCGATGCGGCCGGTTCCGCTGGTGCTCGTGCTCCAGGTTCCCGTGACGCTGAATCCAGGATCCGTATTGTCGATGATCTTCTCCGTGGGTCCTACCCTAAACGTGATGGGAACGATGGGGCCAAATGGGCCGATGCTCCCTCGCCGAAGCTGGAAGTCTTGGGTGTACGTGCCATTGCTTGCCGGGGCGCGCATATTGAAAGTGAACGTCCCATTCGCATTGGGGATGGTGGTCGTCGTCGGCCCGCCAACGATCTGATCACTGACCCACTCGCCGCTCACCCAATAGGGCGAGGCTCCCACCGTCCCGAGGCGGCAGGGATCGCTCCCTGTTCCGGCCCAGTTATCGTCGCCTTGGTTGAGAAAGGTCAGCGTGACCTGGAACGTCGCATTAGGTTGAATATAAATGGGTACGGATGATCCGACCAAAGCGGCACTATTGCGGACCATCGCCATGTACTTGGTCCAGTCCCAAGGACCGGGGCAACTGGTGGCCCTTCCTGTCTCGTTATGCCCAATAATGTTGGTGCGGGTGCGAGGAATGTTAAACTTTGCGGTCAGATACCGAGTGAGCCGAGCGCTCGACGCATACTGGGCGTCGGTGTACCAAAGTGCAGGATTGCTGCTAAATCCTTCATGCTCAATCCCGACCGCTTGTTGATTGTAGAAGCTCACGCCGGCGTGATAGGCCAAATCCTTTTCTCTGACCATTTGGGCGACGGCCCCATCGGTGCTTCGGATGAGATAGTGAGCGCTGACGCGCGAGGCCGGATTTTGGAACCACGAGATCGATCCGTTGTAGTAACCCTCCATGATGTGGATCACGACGTGGGTGATCGGGTAGCTACTCGGGCGATTGCTGGTGGCAAAGTTGACGCTCGCCGCCGGGTACCACGTGGCTTCGGGGTAGTCCACCTGAGCCCACCCTGCGCCCGTCAACATCGACAGGCCGACGATCCATCCGGCACGGTTCCGCATTCCCATTAGTATAAAGCAGAAAAGGCGTCAACACGTCGATTGAACATACTAGAAATGATGCTCTCCACCGCGCTTTTGGTCACGGCCCTGCAGCCCCAGGCCGAATTTGACTACATCAACCGCTCCGGGCTTCGCTGGACGGTTCAAGGGATTCCCATTTTGCGGGGGTCCATGTACCAGTATTTTCGAGGGGAATGGCAAGGCCTCTTGAGCTCAAGCTGGACCGATCAGCAGATCGAGAAGCGACCTGATGGCAGCATCCGCGTGACCTTTGTCGCGGTCGAAAAGAACGCCACGGGGCAGATCGAGTACCGGCTGAAGGGGAACGAGCTCACGATCGACTACCGGTTTGACTGGAATGGAGAAGGGGATGTCTTCGTGGAGAAGACCTTTGGCAATCTATGGGCCCCAGTTTTCGATCCTCAGAAGACGGAATTGACCCCCGAGGCGGCGTTGTGGCGAGACACGACCGGACCTCAAGCTCCGCGCTACCCTCACTTCCGGGGTCAAGGTCCGGCGTCGATCACCCTGCAGGGTCCAGCCGGACGCCTGACGCTGACGCATAGTCGATCTCCGTTTGGGATCAACGACCCACGCCTGACCCGCGAGCGCCGGGAGACGATCTGGATCGGCGCCCTCCAGCTCCCCGCGAGCAAGGGGCAACCGGCGACAGGGAAGGTGACCATGAAGTGGGAGCCGAGCCCCCAGAGCGCAGCGCCTCTGGTCCGGGTGGACCTCAAGAGTCAAGCCGACATCATCGCCGGACCCGTCGCGCCTCTGCCCCTGATTCCACAGCCGAAGAAGAGCACCATGGCTGCGGCCGAGCTCCCGCTGCCAGGGGAGATCACGGGGCCGAAGGAGCTCGTCCAGCTCTTCCGAACAGGGCTGGCGAGACGGTGGTCAGGCGGAACATTTGGCACTGGAAAAGTTGAGTTCGTTGTCGATAACATCAACCTCGCGAAAGAAGGGTATCGAATCGAATCGAAGCCCGGACTTGTGCGGGTCATTGGTCAGGATGCTCAAGGTCTACGCCACGGCGTCCAGAGTTTGATCCAGCTTGCCAGGCCCAACCGTGGACAGTTTCAGGTACCTCAGGGCACGATCGACGACTGGCCAAGCCTGACCTACCGGGGTGTTCACATGTTCGTCGGTCCCGAGGCCCTTGCGTTCCAGACGCGGTTGTTGGAGAACGTTCTTGCCCCGGCGAAGTTCAACCAGGTCGTCCTCCAGTGCGAGCGGACCGACTGGAGGAGTTTGCCCGGAATCAAGACGGATCAGTTCATGACCCGAGAGGACTTGCGTCGACTTTTCGCCCTCTACCGAGCTGCGGGGATCAACCCGGTGCCTCTGATCCAGAGCTTTGGGCACATGGGCTGGATCTTCAACAATGGCAAGAATCGCGATCTCGCCTTCAACCCCGAAGTCCTGTTTTCCATCGACCCGCGAAAGCCACGGACCCGCGAGGTTCTCGGCGCTCTGTGGGCCGAGGCCGACCAGCTGCTCAATCCGGATACGTTCCACTTTGGGCTGGATGAGGTGGACATGCGCGGCTGGCCCAATGATCCAAAACTCGTCACCGATCTGTGGGTGCCCCACGTTCAGTGGCTTGGTCAATTGGCCAAGAAGCACGACGTCAAGATGATGGTTTGGGGCGATAAGTTGCTCGCTCCTGGTGAGGCCCCCGACGCCGCCCACGGGCACACTCCCGCCGATGCCAAGGCCCGACGCGACGCCCTCCCGGATGGCACTCTCATCGGAGACTGGCATTACAAGGACGACCCCAACCCGAAGATCTACACGTCTCTGGACCTCTTCAAGCGAGAGGGGCACATCCCCATCGCGACGACTTGGAACCGGCCCGGGAATGTTTATGGATTCATCCACGCGGCCATCGACGCCGGGACCGGCGTCCTCCAAAGCACCTGGGCTGGATATGAGAGTAACGAGTCCAACATGCTCCGCGAATTTGATCAGTTTGCTGCTTATATCTTGGCGGGAGAATATGCCTGGAGCGGACGCAAGGACCTCCCTGGCCAGATTGGTTACGACACGTACGAAGCCCTCCAGAGGGCATTTTACGGTGGCCCAGTGCCGACCCGGCCCATCGAAGGGACCGCCTTTGGAGCGGGCGAAGCCCAACGACGAAAGATCCGAGTCGGACCGCACATGCTGACCTCGATGGATATTCCGCTCCAGAGCGTTTTGGTTCGGGATCGTGCGGCCCAACCGGTCGAGGCCCTCTTGACCCTGGATAAGCCGTTGCCGCGGGTCGCGATGGCAGTGGTTACGGCGGCTCCGATGGAGCTCGGCGACCGTGTCGCGACGCTGGAAATTACGACCGATGACGGACGTGTGACCCGCCGAGAGATCCAATATGGCTACGACGTCCGGGCCGAGCGCGACGCGGTCCCGACTTTCCGGACATGGCGAGAAAGAGGAATCAGCGCATTTATCGTCGAGCCTACCGGCCCGGCAAGCCGCCAGCCCGGCGCAAACCGGATCCGGAGCATCAAGGTGCTCCAGGCCAACTCCTTCGTCGGCTTGCGGATCGCCGGGATGGCCGAAGCCCCGGCAACCCGCTAGGGGCATCTAGTATCCTTACAAGTGGCTTCAGCAAGGGTGCTGGAGCCACTTTTTGGCTATGAAGATCCTAGTCGCGGTGAAGCGCGTGATCGATCCTTATGCAAAGGTGGGACCTCTCGCCGATGGCTCGGGCATCGACACCACTAATGTCAAGTTCGACGTCAACCCGTTCGATGAGATCGCCATCGAGGAGGCCGTTCGGCAAAAGGAAAAGGACCCATCGATTGAGATCGTAGCGGTCACGATCGGCGGGTCGGAATGCACCGAGCAGCTCCAGAAGGCGCTGGCCATGGGGGCCGACCGAGCGATCTTGGTCGAGACCGATCAGGCCTATGACCCGAGTTCGCTCAGCAAAGAGCTCGAGGCCGTCGTGCGGTCGGAGTCTCCAGACGTGATCCTCATGGGCAAGCAGGCCACCGATGGTGATAACAACCAAGTCGGCCAGATGCTCGCGGCACGGCTGGGCTGGCCCCAGGCCACTTTTGCTTGCAACGTACAGTTTTCGGGCGGAAAAGCCACCGTGAGTCGAGAGACGGATACGGGAGAAGAAACCTTGGAACTCCCACTTCCGGCGGTGATTACCACCGATCTCCGCCTCAACGAACCTCGCTACATCGGGATCGCGGGGATCGTCAAGGCCCGCAGCAAGCCGATCGACCGACGCGCACCGGTCACCCCCGGCGGGACCCGGGTTCGCTCGGTCAAGGTGGAGTCTGTTCCCGCTCGGGCGGCCGGCAAAAAGGTTGCCAGCGTGGAAGAACTGATGAACGAATTGAGTAGCCGCGGGGTGGGAGCATGAGCCGCCTTCTTCTGGTCGCCTTTGATCCGACCGACGCTTTGGGCGGAGCCGGCTTTGCCGGGGCTCTGGGCCTACCGTTTGATGTCCTGCTCTTGACCGGCCAGGCCGCACCCGGTATCGGGGCCGAAAAGGTTCTCGCCACCGGCTGGACGGAGCTTCCTCCGAGCGATGCCATCGCCAGCGCTGTCGCCGGGCTCGCCGGTGGATACTCGCATCTGGCCAGTGTCTCGGCGATGCGAAGCAAGGACGCGCTGGCCCGCTTGGCCGGTCACCTAGATGCGCCGATGGTCACCGATGTCATTGCGGCGGAGGGTCCGAGCCAATTCAAGCGGCCCATCGTCGCCGGTAGCCTCATCGAGACCGTGGCGGTGGACGGAAATCCGATCGTACTCACCTTCCGCCCAAGCGGATTTTCTAAGCCCGCTCCGGGAGCCGAAGTGGCGGCCGATAACCTGAACTTGCCCGGCACGAGTGCCGTCACCCGAGTGTCGGTGAGTAGCCGAGGTGGGGCCCGGCCCGATCTGACTCAGGCCAAGGTGATCATCTCGGGCGGAAGACCGCTCAAGGACGCGGACACGTTTGAGCGGGTCATCGGAGGATTTGCTGACGCAGTTGGAGGGGCGGCCGGAGCCACCCGGGCCGCGGTCGATAGCGGGATTGCACCGAATGAACTCCAAGTTGGTCAAACGGGCAAGATCGTCGCGCCGGACCTCTACATTGCGGCCGGTGTTTCGGGCTCAACCCAGCATATGGCGGGCATCAAAGATAGCAAAATCATCGTCGCGATCAACACCGATCCAGATGCGCCGATCTTTGAGATCGCGGACCTCGGACTTGTGGCGGACCTCTACCAAGCGCTGCCCGAACTGCAGGAAAAACTGAAGAAGTGACCGAAGAACGGGTTTGTACCTATGATCCGCTGATCGAACTGATGGCTCGCTTTGAGAACGTCAAAGCGGCGGACACGGGGGCAAACCCGTTTGCGGGTTTGACCGTTGAAGAGAAGCTCAAAAAGCACATCATCGACGGGATCAAGAAGAACCTCGAAGCAAACATCGACGAGGCGCTGCAGACCTACGAGCCACTCGCGATCATCAACGACATCCTGCTGGATGGAATGAAGACCGTCGGCGAACTCTTTGGAGCGGGGAAGATGCAACTCCCCTTCGTCCTCCAGAGCGCCGAGGTGATGAAGGCGGCGGTGCGACGCCTGGAACCCCTGATGGAGAGGGTCGAGGGATCGGAAAAAGGATCGATCCTCCTCGCCACCGTCGCGGGAGATGTCCATGATATCGGAAAGAATCTCGTCGATATCATCCTGAGCAACAACGGCTATCGGGTTGTCAATATCGGGATCAAGCAACCGATCAACACCATTCTTGAAAAGTGCCGTGAGCACCAGTGCCAAGTGATCGGGCTGAGCGGGCTCCTCGTTAAGAGCACGCTGATCATGCGCGATAACCTCATCGAGATGAACAACCGGGGCGAGCACGGGACCCCGGTGATCCTCGGCGGAGCCGCGCTTACCCGCGGGTACGTGGAGGAAGATCTCAGGGCGATCTACCAAGGCAACGTCTTCTATGCCCAAGACGCCTTCGAGGGGTTGCGGCTGATGGGAGAACTCTGCACCGACCAAATCTCGGCCCCGACTGCGGTCCTCGCAAAGGAAGAGGAAGACGCCCCCTATCAGCGGGTCAGCAGTCACCGCGTGGGCGAGGTGGATCCGGCCCTTTACGTTTGGGATGGAACTCTGAGCGACGTTGCCCGCGGAGTCGAACCCCCGGTCTTGCCCTTCTATGGCGCAAGGAAATTCGAGAAATTTGACCTTTTCGAGATCTATAAATACATCAATCCGGTGGCCCTCTGGCGCGGGCAATGGCAGTTCAAGAAGGATCCGGCGATGTCGAATCCGGAGTTCAATGCCTGGCTAGAGGAGAATGTCCGCCCGATTTTCGACCGGCTCAAGCGAGACCTCGCGCGGCGCCTGAGGCCGCGGGTGAAGTGGGGTTACTTCTGGGCCAACAGTGAGGGCAATGACCTGATCATTTGGGACGAATCGGGAGAGAAGGAGCGCCTGCGGTTCACTTTCCCGAGGCAGCGCGAGGGGAGGCGGCTTTGTCTTTCCGACTTTTTCCGGACGCAAGAAGAGGGGCCCGACGTCGTTGGCTTCAGCCTGGTGACGGTCGGAACCGAGATCAGCGAGTACGAGCGGGGACTTTTCGCCGGGAGCGACTTCCAGGAGTACCTCTACACCCACGGAATGGGGGTCGAGACGGCCGAGGCTCTGGCTGAGTATTGGCACCTCCAAATGCGCAAAGAGCTGAAGATCGATGACCAGGAGCCAGACGAGACGCGTCTACTCTTTAGTGCGAAGTATCACGGCGCGCGCTACTCGTTTGGGTATCCGGCCTGCCCGAACTTGGAAGATCAGCAGAAGCTTTTTGAGCTTTTGCATCCCCAAGATATCGGGGTCGAGATGACGGATGAGTTCATGCTCTCTCCCGAACAATCGACAAGCGCCATCGTGGTCCACCACCCAGAAGCCAAGTATTTCAACGTGCGGTAAACCCAATGAAGCGGATTCTCTTTGCTTGCGTAGCGGCCCTCGTCGCGGGGCTCGGATGCGGAGGAAACACCAACTCCGCCTCGCCATTCCGCGACACGACGTTTAGTGGAAAGGATCCCGTCGCGGGTTCGGGGGGAGCCAGGGTAACAACCAAGCCGGTCGATCCGGGTCTTTCGGTCCCAGTTTTCTTAACTTTGGCCGATGGCGAGCTGAGTTCGGACCTTTGGGTTGGGCTGCAAAAGGCAGAGATCTCTGGAGGTCAAGGGAGTGATGTCCTCATCGACCAAAATCCGGCCTGGCCGCTGCGTCTCGCCTCTCTGAGAGACCTCAATGGCGCGCGGTATCTCTACCTCGGGCAGTCTTCGCGGGGGAATGGCTTGGCGCGGGTGCGGATCGAGTTGGAACGGGACTACCGCATCCAAGAGCTGAGCGAATCGAAGCCGAAATCTCGGCAGTTTGGCGGGACCAATGACGGAGGGGGGCGGCTGCTCCTGACCGCCAATCTGGATCCCAATGCGGGGTTCCGTGACGCAGTGGTGATCAGCCTCCGGATCGAAGAAAAGGGCGACGAGCGCGTGCCATCTGTGGCTCTCGGCGAGGCTGGATCCAGCCTCAAGCTCGACCGCCAAGAACCTCGACCCTTTGCTGGACCCGTCGCAAACCCTGTCGGGGAAGGGGAGAGCCAATGGTTCTCCGTTGGACCGCTTGCCCTCTACGCCAAGGGCGCGGAGATGGGGAAAGAGGCGGGCGGGCTCGCCTGGTTCAGTTCGGAAGGGAAGTCGGGAGTGGCCGAGTTGATCGCCGCGCCCGTCCGGGGCCGCGTGGCGGGACGGTCTGGAGAGTCTCTGATTATCGAACCGATGGCAGGACCCTGGGCGAACCTTGCGACCCAGACCCTTGCCGTTGCAGAGGGCGCATTAGCACCGCTTGGGGATCGCGACCCAGTGGGCATGGTCGTCAATCTCCAACTCGAAGTTCGGGAGAAGGTTCAGACGATCGTGGCTCTCCGGCAGGACCCTTCGGGCCCAGCCCCACTCCGACCGGAACCCAAGAAGCCTCAACACCAGAAATAGGACCGATAAGTCCTCTTTTAAGACCTGTTGGTCGGCCAATCGCGAGGCCACCAGGCGGACATCGACTTCGTTTGCTCTCGCACCGAGTCGGAGATAGGCACGCCCCATGCGGCGAAATAAGGCGCGAGGTCGCGGGTGACCAGCCGCGAGAGTCGCAGGACAAGTTGGTCTTGCCGCTGTTGCTCGGTCCGGATCTCGTGGCCCGAGGTGTAGCCCAAGAAGAGCCGGGTGAAAACTTCCCACCCAAACTCCCGTTGAATAAGGGCGAGCAAGGTCAGGCCTGTCCAGGGGTCCGCGTCATAGATCCGCTTGCTACCCTTCGCGGCAACCACCTGATCGACCCGCTTCTGGATCTCGGCCGGGGCCATCGCCGGGTGGGCCGTCACGCCGGTTCCGTTGAAGAACTCGGCTGCGTAGAGCGAATAGAGGTTGTTTGTGGTTTCCCACCAGCCGTCCCAGGTCCACGCCTGAACTTGGAAGTTGTGGCCGACCTCGTGATAGAAGCCCCAAAGCGGACCGCCCGACTTTCCGCGGAGGATATCCAGGTTCACAAAGACCTCGCTGACGTCGTCGCCCGTCATGATCGGGTAGCCCGCGTGCATGTATCCGGCGCTGATCTGCCGGTCGACCTGGTAGCGTTCGTCCGCGGTCTCGACCGGAGCGGAATAGAACCGGGCGCAGACCTGGACGACCTCATCCCAATACTGGGCCACGGCTTTGGCGTCGGCCAGATTTCTGAGAACCGAGGAAGGTACCGAGATGGCCGAATTCTTCCCGACCAATTCTCCCCAGGGAGCGGGAGCATTGCGGAGGGTCCTCCATTCTTCGGGCGTGGTTTTTCCTAGGAAGAAGACAGGAGCCGCGACCGATCCACGGATCGTCGCCCGCCCGGAGGGCAGATTCTGATCGGAGACGAGATAGACCATGCCGCCAAAGGGGCTGGCGATCTGGGTCACTGGCCCGGTCGCGGGGCGTTCGAGGTCGATGCTGGGGAATCGCTCCCAGGAGTCGTGGTGCCAGTTGGCGTCGCTGTGACCGCCGATTCTAACTCGAACTTGCTTTGGGTTCCAACCGGCCGGAAGCTCCACCGTGACCAGCTCTCCGGGAGGCGCGTATCGGCCAGTGCTCCACCATCGACGCTTGCCCCCGCCGGTGGAGATCGTCACGGTGTCGCGCGGTGCTTCACCGGGAACCGCGCCCGGAAAGTCGGCGCTGGCGGGATGTGCCTTCACCTTGGAGGGAGCCAGGCCGCGCCAGTCGCGGTCGAATTCTTGCATCGCCAATCGTTCGGCGACTTGGGTGATCCGCACGGGCTTCTCGCGGGTTGGAACCGCCGGCGGAACTGCCTTGAGGCCATGGGTCAGCACCCGGTAGAAGTTGGCTTCGGGGCTGATCCCGTGAAGAATGGAACTCAGAGTGCGGGTGGTTGTCTTGGCTTCCTCGGGAGTGAGAGCCCGCCGAGTCAGCAGTTTGGTCGCCGCTCTTTCCCCGTGGTGCAGCTCGGTCGGGGCTTCCAGCTTAAATCCACCATTTTGTCCGTCGATCATGCCCTCGGTGAGCAAGAGCCCCATGGGTTCCAAGAGCCGGTTGGCAGAGAACTCTTTATTCAGTGACTTGCCGGGATTTAGTTGTTGCCAGCCCCACGCGCATCCCATGACGAACAGTCCCTTTCCGGACTTGATCACCTCTTGAAGGGGTGCGACCTGGTCCAGATTTCGGTCCAGAGCCCCCATGTCGAGCACGATGATGTCGACGTTCTTGGAGGCTTCGCCAATCGAGTCTGGCTGGAGTGGGACCCAGGTGAAGCCACCTTTGCCCAGCGGCTCGGGGACTCCTGTCCCTAAGTGGCCCACGATCCGCTTGCCCGGAGCGAGCCACTCAAGGGCTTGTCGAACAAAGTCGGCGTTGGTCGGATTTCCGAAGAGTGCTCCGTGACCCAGGGCCAGGACTCGACCTTCACCATAGGTTGCATGGGCCAGGATCGGCTTGCCTCCATCGGATGTCGCGGTAACGGCTGCCTGGGGGCCAAAGGCCGCGACCCATCCGGGTAGGGCACCGGGAGCCTTCAGGGTCGTGCCCGTCCAAGTCGGGGGCGTCGCAAGCACGAGGAGCAGGGCCAGCATTCACCTAGTTTCTGTCTTTTCTTGGGCTGGGGTCAAGGGGGGGGCGCCCCGCCCGGCCCGAGGC
>DDSL01000148.1 GCA_002343825.1 Chthonomonas sp. UBA2391 | reverse complement strand
GTGTGGGTGGATCACCTCCTTTAAGGATAAGTACTCGTTCCGATCCAATCGGAACGACATATCCAGGTCGAACACGCATCGCTTTGAGCTTTGAAAGTTAGGCTCGGAAATCTTAGGATTTCCGGGCCTTTCGCTTTTTATCTCCCTCATTTTCCATTAAACTACGCTCCAGATGCGCCCGTCGCCCCTCTCTAGCTGGATCCAGACCACCTTTAAAATTAGCCTCTACGGCATCGTGGTCGGAATCCTCCTGGTCCTCCTCGTGTTCGACTCCAAGTCGCCCGTCAACTTCGTCCTCTCGGGGATCATTGGCTTCAGTGGTTGTTGGATGATCGCCAGCGTCGAGCGTTTTCTGGTCCCACGCATTCGGCAAGAGGCCTATTGGGTCGAGATCCTACTCGTCAGCCTTGCTCGAATAGTGACGATGGCGATGACCGCCGTCTTGGTGGTCTTCTTCTATCTGCTGACTCAGGGGATGCCGCCCACTCAAGCGGCCGATAGGGCTGTCGGCAGTGCCTTAGTCAATCCGTCGATGCTCCCTGTGCACGGGGTGGCGTTTATCGCCTCTCTTGTCGCGACGTTCTTTGTTGCGCTGAGTCGCAAACTCGGGCCGGGAGAGCTCACTCAGTGGCTCCAAGGGCGCTACCGGCATCCCCGCGAAGAGCAAAGGGTCATCATGTTCGTCGACCTCAACGACTCCACCGCGATCGCCCACACCCTCGGAGATCGACTCTATAGCGAGTTTGTCCAAGAGTTCATGGCCGAACTCACGGAACCGATCCTCAAGTCCGGGGGCCAGGTGAGCCATTACATCGGGGACGAAGTCGTGATCACCTGGCCCATTACCCCTCGCCGACCCCGGGCGGATTGGCCGAACTTTCTAAACCTGGCAACGCAAGCCCTGCGGCAAAGCGCTCCAAGGTACCAGTCCAAGTTTGGGAGAGTCCCCGACTTCAAGGTCGGAGTTCACGCAGGATCCGTCATCGCCACCGAAGTTGGGGTCCTCAAGAGCGAAATCGTCTTTCATGGCGATGCACTCAACGTGGGCGCCAGGCTGGCGGGCCTTTGCCGATCCCTAGGAGCATCGGCCTTGGTTACTCAGCAAGCCCTAGACCTTGCCTCTAACCTTGCTCAGGGGTCAGCAGAGTCAAAAGGGGTTCAAGAAATCCGGGGGCGCGCGGCGGGCGTCGAGGCCTTTGCTTGGAGAACCGCGGAATGAACTCTCAGCTTGTGAGTTGGGTCTTGATGGTCCGTCCTGGGTCCGAGATCGGAGCCGGTGAAACGGGAGAGACCAACGCCTTTGAATCGGGGCAACTTCTCTCGGTCGAACAAGCCCAAGCGGAGTTCGATCACGCGGTTGAAGTCCTCCGAGAGGTCGGCGTGGGGGTGCTTGTCCACCAATCCCCATCGGGCCGCGATGCCACTTTCCCCAACAACTGGGTGAGCTTTCACCCCGAAAAAGTGGTGCTCTACCCGATGTACCACCCTTCTCGACGCCTCGAACGGAGGCTCGAGTGGATCGAGCCTCTTCTGCACGGAAGGGAGCTCCTCGATCTGACCGGGTACGAAGCTCAAGGAAAAGCCCTCGAAGGGACGGGGAGCCTCGTCCTCGATCGAGAACGCCGCATCGCCTATGCCTGTCTCAGCCCGAGGACCGATGCCGACGTCCTCCGAGCCTGGTCCGAAGCCATGGACTATCAGGTCGAACTCTTCTCCGCCGAACACCGAGGGATGCCGGTCTATCACACCAACGTCTTGATGTCGATTGGGCAAGAGGTCGCGATTGTTGCGACCTCGCTTCTTTCAGGAGCAGATTCTGCGTTGGACCGACTTCGCCAGACTCATCAGATCGTCGAGATCTCGGCCGACCAAGTCGACCAATTTGCCGGAAATGCGCTTCAAGTCATCGGGAGTGCCGGGCCTCTCTGGGTGACGAGTGCCACCGCCGAAGCTAGCTTAACCCCCGATCAGAGGGCTCTCTTGCAGCCCCGGGTTTGTCCGCCGATCCCGGGGATCGAGCGAGCTGGGGGCGGTTCGATTCGGTGCATGATGCTCGAAGTCTTTGGTCCTCGTTAGGTCACAGATCCCGCGCAAAAGCCCAACATAGGTTATGCGACTCGTGCTGCTGACTTTGCTGGGAGCCTCGACCCTGTTCGCCTACGCGGGCTTCCCAATCGGCCAAAAGTCCAGCCACAAAGGCACGGTCCGAATCGAGACCCAGACCGTCGGCCGCACCGGGGTTGGGACGGGAACGATCCTGAAGGCGGTGGAAAAGGATGGCCGCGGAAAGCTTTGTGTGCTTACCGCCGACCATGTCATCAGTGTGACCGGCAAGGCCAGCGCCGAGGTCGTCCACTGGGAGATGAAGGTGCACGGGGACAGCGTCGGAGTGGCTTCCTGGTCCGGCAATGTCAAGGTTCTTGCGCGACAGGGGCGGGATGCCAAGTTCAAAGGCACCACTCGTTGGGATATGGCGGTGCTGGAGGTCGACTATGGGACGGTGGACGACCGTTTTCGGGCGCTTGCCAAAGAGGTGGTGAAGCTCGAAGCCTACAAGGACGACGAGAAGGACTTCACTGCTTATGGCTATGGCCGGAGTGGATCCGAATGGAACGGTCAAGACGGCGGCACCACCCCGATCGGTTGGCTCGCCGAGACCGGAACCGACGGGTGGAACTGGGGCACGCAAAGATTCTGGAATCAGAAAGTCACCGAGACCTTTACAGAGGAGATCAACGAGTACAAATATGAGGCTGCCCGCTGGCTTACCCGAAAGCCGGGCAAGGACCTTCTCGGTTATGGATCCAGTACGGTGGGGGATAGCGGCGGGCCGCTTTTCTTTGGAAGCGGGGCAAAGATCGGCGATATCGCCGTCAAGTCCGGTATCCAGCGGGGCATGGTCAATACCATGGTGAGCGCCGGAGACCCTAGCTCTCGGTTCGCCGTGCTCTGGGATAAAGACAAGTTTGGCGGTACCGGCATGATCTTCGATCAAGCAAAGTTGGATTGGATCAAGCTGCACTGCGATTCGGTCGTGCCCGAGCCGGGCACGTTTGCCGCGGTCGCCCTTGGGGCAGGAGTCCTCTTGCGGCGGCGTTCGTCGAGGTCTGCTTAGGCCGCGACAAGCCTGGGCCGCGCAGCCCGGTGGCGGCAGGAAGGGCGACGCGGAGCGTCGGGGTCCCTTCCTGGGGATTGGCCTCCGGGCCGGGCGAGCGGACCTCGTTTAGGCGATCCTGGGTGTGAAGTCGGTGTCCGGCCGCACCTGCCGGCAATAGGCTGCCATCAGTCGGGCACAATCGGCTACGTCGGTCAGCGAGAGTAATTCGCACGGGGTGTGCATGTACCGCAGGGCCACGCCGAGAATCCCGGTCGCCATCCCGCCACGGTTGAGCTGCATCGCGTTGCCGTCGGTGCCCGTCCCGCCCGGAGCGACATCGATTTGATAAGGAATGCCTTCCTTTTCGGCCCCGGCCAGAATCATGTCGAAGACGACCGGGTTGGTGTTGGCGCCGCGCATGGTGCTTGGACCTTTTCCGACATCAAGCTGTCCATAGCGCGACTTGCTCAGCCCGGGGTAGTCCACTGCGTGGTTGACATCGACGGCTAGACCCGATTGGGCGGCGATGGTAAAGGCCGATGTCCGAGCTCCGCGCAGGCCGATCTCCTCTTGGACCGTTGCCACCGCATAGACCCCGACGCCAGGATCAAGCCCGCCGTCTTCCTTCAGCAATCGGAGGGCTTCGGCGACGATGAACGAACCCATCTTGTTGTCAAAGCCTCGGGCCGTTGCGCGGTCCCCGAGCAGGGTTTGGAATTCCCACTGATAGGTCGCAACATCTCCCAGACGAATGATCGCCTCGGCTTCTTCGCGGCTGCTTGCTCCGATGTCGATCCAGAGATCCTTGACCTCCGGCTTCTTCTTGCGCTCTTCGTCTTCCAGCAGGTGGATCGCCTTGCGACCGATGACTCCTGCGACGCGCTCCTTTCCGTGGACCCAGACGCGCTGGCCGACGATAATCGCGCTGTCGTGGCCCCCGATCGTCCCGAAGTAGAGCATTCCTTGCTCGTCGATGTAGTGGATGATGAATCCGATTTCGTCCATGTGGCCGGCGAGCATGATCTTCATCTCAGCCTGGGGGTTCAGGACGGCCCAGGTGTTGCCGTGGACATCGGTGTGGTGATCGTCGGCAAAGGCGGTGTAGTCGCGATAGATTTGGGCTGCCCGCTGCTCATATCCGGAGGGCGAGGGAACATTGACAATGGCCTTTAGAAATTCGAGGGACTCGGAGCGCATGGAAGGAGAATACTCCCGGTGGGCGGCTTCGGGTTTCCGGTTGATTTGCTGGGGTTATTGGTCTTGTTGGTCTTATAGGACCTATAGGCCTTATAGGACCTCTAGGACCTATAAGGCCAAAGCAAAACTGCCCCGTGGCCAAATTTGGCCAGGGGGCAGATCTTCTCCGCTCGTAGCGGAAGATTATTGGTGCGGGTAGACGCTTACCCGTCGCTTTTGCTCGGGGCCTTCAAACTTGATCTGGCCTTCCACGAGAGCAAAGAGGGTGTGATCGTTCCCAATTCCACAGTTGACGCCTGGGTGGAACTTCGTGCCTCGCTGGCGAACGATGATCGTTCCGGCCTTGACGAGTTCACCGGCAAAGCGCTTTACGCCCAGTCGCTGGGAATTCGAATCTCGACCGTTCTTGGATGAACCTTGACCTTTCTTATGTGCCATGGTGGGTTACTTGCCTCCGACCACGCTCAGTACCTTGAGGTGGGTTTGGGGCTGTCGGTGGCCCCATCGCTTGCGTTCGTTCTTCTTGGGTTTGTAGTTAAAGGCGTTGATCTTCGGCCCCTTGACTTGAGAAACAATCTGCGCCTCGACCTTTGCACCCTTCACGAATGGGGAGCCGAGCTTGACGTTGGTGCCGTCGCAGACCATCACAACGCTCTCGAGCTGAATCTTGTCTCCGGGCTCGCCGTCCAGCTTTTCGACGATTAAAACATCGTCTTGCGCGGCTTTGTATTGCTTTCCGCCCGTCTTGATGATTGCGTACATGGTCGTTCCGTCCCTGGACCGCGCACGGTGAATCCTCACTGGTGCATTCGGCAGGACTTAGAAAGATACCCCATCCAGACCTCGATGGGCAAGATGGGGATCCGGTGATGCTTATCTTTTTCGGGAATCGACCCCGAGCCAGAGCCCGCAATATTACTGGACCACGAGTTCGTTCCGCCGTTCGGCGACTCGGCGCTCGCTGTGGTCCAGGATCTTCTTTCTAAACCGCAACAGTTTAGGAGTCACCTCAAGGAGTTCGTCATCCCGTAGCCAGGCGAGACTCTGTTCGAGGCTGAGCTCCTTGTGGGCATCCAGCACGGAGGTCGCATCGGCGTTGGCCGACCGCATGTTGGTGGCGGCCTTTTGGATCGTGATGTTCACCACCATGTCTTCATCACGGGAACATGCACCCACGATCATCCCCGCGTAGACGTCGGTCCCCACGGGGAAGAAGAGTGTCCCGCGCTCTTGCACGTGCTCATAGGCGTAGCGGGTCATCTTCCCCGGATCTTTGGCGATCAACGAGCCCTGGGTTCGGCCTTGCACCTCGCCCTTATAGGGGCCATAGCCTTCAAAGAGAGAGCTGATCGTCCCCAAGCCGCGAGTCATGGTCAGGTAGTTCGATCGAAAACCGATGAGGCCTCGGGTCGGGATGGAGTATTCGAGCCGCACGGCGTCGTTCTCCTGCAGCATGTCGCGCATCTCGCCGCGCCGCCGAGCCAAATCTTCCATCACGTCGCCCATGGCATCCGAGGGAAGCTCCAGCGTGACCAATTCGTAGGGCTCGACGATTTGGCCGGCTTCGTCGCGCTGCAGAATGACCTGCGGGCGACTGATCGCAATTTCATAGCCTTCACGGCGCATCGTTTCGATCAGGATCGCGAGCTGCAGTTCACCGCGGCCCGAGACCTTGAACTGTTCCGCCGCTTCAGTCTGCTCGACACGCAGCGCAACGTTGCCAAGCAACTCGCGATCGAGCCGTTCTTTGATTTGACGCGAGGTCACGAATTTACCGTCGATGCCTGAAAATGGCGACGTATTAACGCCAAAGATCATCGCGATGGTCGGCTCGTCGACGTTAATGAGGGGCAGAGGTTTCGGATTTTCTGTTGTGGTGATCGTTTCTCCGATCTCGATATCGTCAAAACCGGCCAGCGCGACGATCTCGCCAGTACCTGCTTCTGCAACCGTCGTTCGTTCGAGGCCTTCGAAAACGAAAAGCTCCTTTACGCGTGTCTTGCCGATGGTGCCGTCACGCTTGGCGACCGCGACTTCCTGGTTCTTGGCTATCTGTCCTGAGA
>DDSL01000074.1 GCA_002343825.1 Chthonomonas sp. UBA2391 | reverse complement strand
GGCAAATTCCCACCCAAGATAGAGGCTGGCCAGGGCGAGGTGAATGGTTCGGGAACCCAGCGGCCCCGCCCGCCATGCCACGACCAGTGCAAGCCCAACCCCCAACCAAGCCCCAAAACGGCTATGGAACCCCTGGACCACCAGCGTCGAGAGCACCACCGCGGCCGCCCCCGGCCAAAGACCGATGAGGGGCACGGCAAGCCAAAAGAGAGCCATCAAGGACCCGGCCACCAAGACCGCATTGCTAAATCCAAACCAACCCGTTCGGGCGTCGGCCTCAAAGACCAAAGAGCTCACCGGCCGATAGAACCGATTTCCCAGAGGCCAATCTCCAGCGAACCAACTCAGAGGCGACTCCCGGCGCTCGATAGCCTCCAGGATCGCCACAGTGTCGGTGTCCTGGAGCATCGCCGGGTCGCGAGAGGCGCTCGCGAGAATCCAGCCGCAACAGAGCAAAACCAGGACCCACGGCCCCCAGTGCTTCAATTCATGGAGTCTCAAGACGGTATCGTGCGTAAGTATGGTCAATAGCTCCGCCAATCGGAGCCAAACGCCGAGAATAGAACATGATGAAGGCTCTCACCCGCACAATCCTCGCTGTTACCGCCCTGACCGCCGTGACCGGCGTCTTTGCTAAACCTGTCGTCGGAAAGGCGGTCCCCGCGTTCTCGATGACCGATCTGGCCGGCAAGAAGCACACCGAAAAGTCGCTGAAGGGCAAGGTGGTTATCATCGACTTCTGGGCCAGCTGGTGTGGACCCTGTAAGAAAGTCTCCCCGATTCTCCAAGAGCTCCACACGGCCTACGCCAAGAAGGGCCTGGTGATCATCGGAGCCAACATGGGCGAGCAAGCCGGAAAGAGCAAGCAGATTGCCGCCGAGTACGCCAAGAAGAATAAGTACACCTATGCCTTCACGGTCGAGAACGACAAGCTAGCAACCGCTTGGGGCGTCACCGGGATTCCTCACTTCGTGGTGATCGACAAGAAGGGCATCGTACGCCGAGTGGACACCGGCTTCCCGGGCAAAGACAACTACGTCAAGCTGATCGAGAGCCTGCTGAAGTAAAGAAGCCTGGTACGGATTAATGGGACCCCCGGGATGCAATCCCGAGGGTCCCATTTGTATGAGTGATCTCCTAGCCAGTAGTCCCGAGACCCGAGCGCTTATTCTTCGTCGGAGCCTTGTTCCACCGGTTCGGCGTCTTCGATGCCTTCGACGTCGCCTTCGTCGGCTTCTTGAACCACCCGGGCGATGCTTCGGACGGAGTCGCCTTCAGCGAGGTTGATCAGCTTTACGCCTTGGGCGACGCGGCCGACCAGGCGGATGTCGTTCACCTTCATCCGGATCGCCTTGCCTTGGGTGGTCATGACGATGAGCTTGTCGCCGTCTTCCACCACTTCGGCACCGACGATCTCGCCCGTCTTGGCGGTGACGTTCATCGTGAGAATGCCCGATCCGCCTCGGCCTTGAACACGGTAATCATCGAGCGGGGTCCGCTTTCCGAAGCCGTTTTCGCCGACTACCAGAAGGGTGCAATCGGTGCGGACGAGGTCGGCTGAGACGATGTAGTCATCACCCTTCAGGGTCATGGCCTTCACCCCACCGGCAGCTCGCGAACGATCTCGGATGCCGCCCTCGTTGAACCGGATCGATTGCCCGTGGCGGGTGATGATGATGATGTCATCTTTGCCCCGAGATCGCAGCACCCAGCCGAGTTCGTCGCCTTCTTCGATGTCGAAGGCGATGAGTCCGTTGGCGCGGATGTTGCTAAAGTTGCTCAGCTCGGTCCTCTTGATCTCTCCCTTGCGGGTGATCATGGTGAGGAACCCTTCGCCCTTGATATCGCGGATCGAGACGGTAGCGGTGACCCGCTCTTCGCTCTCGATGGCGATGTAGTTGATGACCGGCATCCCCTTGGCGTAGCGTCCCGATTCCGGAATGTCATAGGCCCGGAGGCGGTAGACCCGTCCTCGGTTGGTGAAGAAGAGGATGTAGTTGTGGGTGTTAACCTGGAAGAGGTGGGCCGGCTCATCATCGGCCTTCATGGTGTTGCTGACGCCCTTTCCGCCCCGCTTCTGCTGACGATAAGCGTCGATCGAGACCCGCTTGATATAGCCATCGCGGCTGATGCTGATGATCGCCTCTTCTTCGGGAATCAGATCTTCGTCGCTGAAGTCACCGGCCTCTCGGGCGATGATCTTGGTGCGTCGCTCGTCCCCGTACTTGTTTCGCAGATAGGTCACTTCCTCGCGCAAGATGCCCTTGATCCGCAGCGGATCGTTGAGGATGTCGAGCAGGTTTTGCACCTTCAGCAGCGATTCCTTGTAGTCGCTTTCCAGCTTGGCTTGGTCGAGCTGGGTGAGGCGCCGGAGCGGCATGGCCAGCACGGCGCGGGCCTGCATCGGGGTCATCTCAAACTGTCGGACGAGTCCTCGCATCGCCACGGCTTCGTCTGCCGAAGCTCGGATCAGGGCGATGATTTCATCGAGGAACCGCCGCGCGATCTGATAGCCCTCGCTGAGGTGGGCTTCTTCGATGGCGCGATAGAGTTCGTATCGGGTCCGGAGCTCAATGACCTTGCGGCGGTGCCGTAGGTATTCATCGAGCAAGACCAACATCGGCGCGGTGCGGGGAGCCCCGTCGATCAGCGAAAGCATGATGCAGCCGAAGGTGGTGCGCAGGGCCGTGTGCTTCAGCAGGTAGTTGAGGGCCTTGTTGGGGTTGACGTCGCGGCGGACTTCGATCTCGATCCGCATGCCACGTCGGTCCGAGAAGTCGTCCACTCGAAGCAGCCCGTCGAATTTTCGATCCTTGATGATGCCGGCGATGGCCTTGACGAGGTTCTCCTTGCCAACCTGGTAGGGAATCTCGGTCACGACGATGAGGGATTTGCCTGCGTCGCCGGGCTCGATCATCGTCTTGGCCTGGACGACGACGGATCCTCGACCGGTTTCATAGGCCGAGCGGATGCCTCGGGTCCCCATGATGATCCCGTAAGTGGGGAAGTCGGGACCGGGGAGGTGCTCCATGACCTCGTCGAGCGTACTCTCGGGGTTATCGATGCGGAGCAGAAGCGCGTTACACACCTCGGTGAGGTTGTGCGGGGGAAGATTGGTGGCCATCCCGACGGCGATTCCCGAGCCGCCGTTACAGATCAGGTTTGGAAACTTGCCGGGCAGAACCGTCGGTTCGTTGGTCTTTTGGCTGTAATTGGGGGCCCACTCGATGGTCTCGCGATCGAGGTCCTCCATCATCTCCATCGCGAGCGGAGTGAGTCGGCATTCGGTGTATCGCATGGCGGCCGGGCTGTCGCCGTCGATGTTGCCAAAGTTGCCCTGGCCATCGATCAGCGGGTAGCGCATCACCCACGGCTGGGCGAGGCGCACGAGGGTGTCGTAGACGGAGGAGTCGCCGTGCGGGTGGTAGTTCTTGAGCACCTCGCCGACGACGCCCGCGCACTTGTCGAACGCGCGGTTGTGCAGCAGGCCCTCGCGCAGCATCGCGTACAGGATGCGCCGCTGGACGGGCTTCAATCCGTCGCGCGCATCCGGCAGCGCCCGCGAGATGATGACCGACATCGAATAATCGATGTAGGCCGTCTGCATGATGTCGGTGATGTTGGCGGAGGAGAGTTTTTCGGAGGCCGTATACATTTCGAAAGAGGAGGTAAGCGCGAAGACGCCAAGGGGCGCCAAGGTTCGCGAAGTATTGTCAGGCCGAACTGACTTCGCTTTGGAAATCGAGATTGAGGATTCGGTGCAGGCCCTCCTTGAGCAGGGGGACGTGGAAATTCATCAAAATCCCGAGGGGGAGATGGAGCAGTCTTAGGTAGGTTGTGAGCTGGACGCGATGGATCTGCTGGATTGCTTCGACGGCCTTCAGCTCGACCAGGAGTGATCTGTCGATGAGGAGGTCGGTGCGGTAGGCGCGGGGGATGGCATGGCCTCGATAGCTGATCGGCAGCAGCTGCTCGCGTTGGACCTCGTGCCCGCGGATGGAAAGCTCGAGTTGGAGGCAATCGCGATACGCGCTTTCGAGCAGTCCAGGCCCCAGGGCGCGATGCACGGCCAAGGCCGCGTCGACCGCAGAGCGGGCGAGCGACTCGATATGACCGGGAACAACGACCCTGTGCATAGCCTTGGCGAACCTTCGCGCTCCTTCGCGCCTTTGCGCTTACCTTAGACGTCGAGATACTGCACGTTCAGCGCATTGTCCTCGATGAACTGCCGCCGCGGCGGGACCTCGTCGCCCATGAGCAGGGTGAAGAGCGCGTCGGCCTTGGCGGCGTCGGCGATGTTCACCTTCAGCAGGCGGCGCTTCTCGGGGTCCATCGTCGTCTCGAAGAGCTGCTTCGGGTTCATTTCGCCGAGGCCCTTGTAGCGCTGGATGCTGAGGCCCTTCCGGCCGTTGGCGCGGATCGTCGTCACGATCTCGAGGGGACTGCGCAGCTCGATCCGGTTCTCCGACTTCTGGCCGGCGTTCTCGGTGATGGTGAAGCGCGGCGCTTCGCTCGCGCCGAAGCGCGCGATGTCGAGGCCCGTCGCGGCGATCGCCTTGAGCAGCTTCGCCATCTCGGTGCTCTCGTAGATCTCGTGAAGGGTCACGCGCCGGGCGGGGGCGGCGGCCTTCC
>DDSL01000003.1 GCA_002343825.1 Chthonomonas sp. UBA2391 | reverse complement strand
GGCTGGCAGATACGGCAATGGCAAACGCGGTGAGCACCTCTGATTGGAGTAATCCAGCCTCTTTCCGATATCTGGCGAGTGCAAGCTGTACGTCAGCTTCGCCAACCCGACCGGAAGCGCGTCTTCTGCCAAAGATGTCGATTTCTTGAGTGAGAGCTAGGTCTTGGTCTGTCGCTCCTACTTCGCTTCGCGAACTTGCCCCTGCGGCGAGGTTGAGCGGTGGAAGTGCGCTCAATGCCCGCGCAGAAAGGCGAGCTTGCTCAACTCCGAGTCGAGATGCCGCAAGACTAGGACGGTTTTGTGACGCCAGTTTGAGGGCGTCAGTGGCTGAGATTTGAGTTTGTGCTTGGCAAAATGCGGATGCCAGCAATACAGGAATGATGAGTGTTCTCTTCAATGGATGCTCCAATGCGTTTTAGGGCTGGAGCAGAGAACGAGCGGCTACGCCATAGACTCGACCTTGCGTCCAGCAGACGGCTGAACGAAAAGGAGATTAGGGGGCCCGCGGGATAAGTGAACAAGGGGTGGTCCGGTCGCCGGAGCCCCGCTAGCAAATGGAAACGACTTCCACGGGACGCCGCCATCCATGACCTCCGGCAGAGCTAGAGGCTCGGGGAGAATTGCGAAATCGAACGCAAACTGCTGGCTGGGCGCGGAAGTTTCAAAAGCCTTTGGCGTCTCGCATTCTCGAATTTCACAGCAGTCATGGCAGTCGCCATGTGGCTGATCAATTTCAGCTGCACCCGCACCGTGATCGTCGATGACCAAGCACTCTCGGCAAACTTCGCCAGAGTCGCGCACGTAAATTGATTCGCATAAGTGGAACTGGGTTAGCACAAGTACCAGAGCAAGCAATGCTCGCCCTGCCACCGATTTCACCGCGCCGAAAACTTCCACGTTCCGTCAGTATGACGTAAACCAAGTTTCAAAAGTGCCAGGACACTGCAGCACTGGACGCGCTAGTCGCGGAGAAAGCGAACTCTTCGGAGTTCCCGAAGAGTTCAATGAAGCTGGGTGAGACGCGGAGTTTTTGGTCTCTCCAAGGTCTCTCCAACGCGGTGGAAAACGGCGGTCATCTAGGTTCAACGGCGGACGAAATCTTAGCCTCTTTGAACCTAGTAAATGTCAGTCCTAAGGAGGGCGTCGGGGGTTCGATTCCCTCCGGGGCCGCCAGTTTGAACTTAGAGTTGTGCACAGATGACGCCCTCCGTACCAGAGAGGGCGTTACTCACTCAGCCGACGAACGAGCGATCCTCCATTGCTGCGAGTTGGTTGATGGCGATGAGTTTGCGCTTCTCGGCAGGTGACAGGTTTTGGTGAGCGCCGAAGTCCACGCCGACTTCCTTCATCACCTCGACCAAATCATCGTGGTGTAGCTTGGACTGATACTCATCCCCCGAGCGAGCACATACCGCCTTAGGGCCCTCGATGCCCGCTTCCTTGTAATAAGCAACCCCAAGCTGAGCCGGTCGCTGAATGACGTGAAAGAGCTTGCCGAACGGCATCCAAAGCAACAGGATGATCACGGTGAATGCATGCAACAGCGAGATGAAGCTAAAGTGAGCTCCTCCCATCAGTTTGTAGCTCGCCGTGATCATCAAGCCCGTGATGGAAACCGCAAAAAGTAAAACGAGCGGAATCAAATCGTTTTCAATGGATTGGACAGCATGGGCCCCGTGTTGGAAAACGCGCCGATGCATTGCGAGGCCAATGCCTCCCAATACGAGAAACGCGCTGATGTTGAGGCCATTGAAGAGGAGCCATCCAACGATACTGTTCGGGTCGAAAGCAAACTGAGGAATGCTCATGAATTCAACCTGATAGTTGTATCCATCCGGTGCGACGCCAAACTGAATCCAACCCCAGCTCAAAGGAAAAGTAATGGCAAAGGCGATCAAGCAACCCCATGCCATGCCCATGTGGGCGAGCCACCGAGTTGTACTTCGCTTTCCGATGAACTTCTGGAGAACGATATTGTTGATCAGCAAACCGACAAGCTTGAATATGTTCCGAATGAGCTTCTTGGGCTCCACAAAGAGCTTCCACGAAGCGACAAAGTAACGCCAGGTCGCGGGTCTTTGAATCCACATCAAGTAACGGTAGGCAAATGCGAAGGCAGCAAAAATGGTTGCTGCCGTGTAAGCCGCCAGCGGCGAATCGAAGCGAGTGAGCTTGCCCGAACCGAAGTAAACGGCGGCGAGGAGACCGAGTGAACAAATCAAGCCACCGATGATCGCGATGGGGAGTGGATTTTTGGGTGGACTCTTAGTCATGGCTTTTCCCCTTCAAGAACCGCATCAATCCAGCTAAGGCAAGCCATCATGTGCGGGAATCCCAACGTCGGCGCGGCGAGCACGGCAACATGGCGCAACTCTTCAGCGGTTGCCCCAGCTTGGAGGGCCTTGTGAGCATGGCTCTTTGCACCTCCTTCGAGACGAGCACCGAAAGACATCGCGAGTTTCATGAGGCATCGGGTCTTTTCGTCGAGCGGTCCTGCGGTTGCGACTGCTTCTCCATAGGTCTCGTAGGCCTTCCCGACCTCGGGAAAGTCTTCAAAGAACCGGACATATCGTTTTGGCAACCGTGCCATAGTCAAGAGTATGGAAGGCCAGGCGGGGGCGCACTATGATATCGATCATGCTGACCAGTCTTCCGTCCTCTTGACCGGCGGGGCAAGCCGCCGGATGGGTTTCGATGAGGCTTCATTCTTGATTGAAAGCGAGCCGCTGGCCGTCCGGTTAGCCCGAATGCTACGGGAAGCCGGTTGGGAACCCACTATTCTGGGTCGCAGTCCGCTCGATGGTTACCGGTTTCACCCAGATGATGAGGTTGAGCGTGGGCCCCTGGCGGCCCTTCGCACGTTTTGCCCTACAAGCCATCTTGTCTTTGTTCTTTCCTGCGATGTACCTCTCTTTGACGGGGCTGTCGCGAGGGCTCTCAAATCCCGTCTCGGCGACAAAGAAGCTGCAATTCCCTCTATCAATGGGCGATTGCAACCTTTGTGCGGAGTTTATCGTCTCGGGGCCTGGGAGAGGCTCTCCATTGTCGACTCGCCCAGAATCATGGATTGGGTGGAGGCTTTGGACGTGGAGATGGTCACCGAAGCGGAATTACTCCGGCTAGGAGTTCAGCCCGATTGGTGCAGAGGAGTCAATACGCCGTCGGAGCTCAAGACTTTATTGGAGTCGGCCAAGTGGGCGGTCGAATAGAGGCTGGCCCGGTCAACGACGGTGAGGCTTTTGTGGCCCGTTAAAATCGTGCCTGCTTTGTTCCACCGGGAGGTGATTCTAATGGCACTTTCAACTGTGGTGACCCCGATTTCGGCCAGGGCCTTGCGAGTGAGGTGGATGGGAGTCGCCAGGCCGTGATCGCGGGCGTTGATCTCATCGAGCCGCAATAGAGCAAGCGCCAAACGAGCTTCCACTTCGCCGGTGGCCATGGCCGCCATAAACCCGTATCCCCCCAACATACGCGGTACGGCCGCCCTGGCCGCTTTTCGGAGCAACTCTGGGTCATTAAAGGTGGCATCCCGCCAGGCATCACTGTCAACGATAAGGGCCTCAACATCGGTCAGAGCCAAGCAGGAGAACGGATGAGATACATTGCCGAGGGTCGCGAGCAAGCCGGTGCAATCGCCGGGGCCCAGAAGCTCAACCACCACTTGCTTTCCACAGGGCGCCTCTTGAGTGAGTCTTACCAAACCGGACACGAGAACACAGAAGAATCTTGCTGGAGCCCAGCGACGCCATAGGTAGGTCCCTTCCTCAAATGTTTCTAACTCGCTGGCGGCGTGGAGCCGGTCCAGGCTCGAAGGATTACTGCCATGGCCGAGGCCGCAGCCATCCAGAATGGTTCGAATCTCAGCAGCTTGTCGCATAAGTCTGGCTCCTTCGTAGCAAGAATCTGAGCATGATCGTCGCCCAAATGCCGAGACCGAGGAGCTCCACGAAACCGGTCCAGCCCATCGGGGCAAAGGCAGAGCGATTCAAGTCCGTGATGATTTCCAAACCGACCCGTGCCGCATTGCCCACGTTCAGCAGAACAAAGACGCTCCAGAGGGCGGGAACCTTTCGCTCATCCAGCATCAGCATTTTTGTAACCAAGTGGTAGCCCACCGCCACGATCATCTGTGAAATGAATCCCACCGTCACCGCGTGGCGGATCGCGCCAGTGTAGGCGTGTGAAAATGGAGCGCCGATTGCCCGTAAATGCAGGGGCTCCAAGATCAGAAGCGCGCCGGCAATCAGCAACCAGGCAAAAGCAGACCGGATGAAATTCTGACTTGGATTGGCATGGCGCGTGCGGCTAAAGACACCCAACGAAAGGGTCATCGCCCCAGCGCCTAACGCCAGCAATACGCCGCCCAGACGAAACCAAGAATCTGTGCCCGGCATGAGCCCGGACTGAAAATACACGTTCCAGCCTACCACGCGGGCGGCCAGCCCACTCGACCAGAGTCCGAATGCGGCAAGGCCCCAACCCGCGTCAGCGGCTCGAAAACCAAGGCATCCGGGGAACTTGCTCGCCGCGACGCCAAAGATCATCATCGCCACAAAGCCCAAAAATTGCAGTTCGCGAAGAGGCGTGAACCATTGGGCGACAAAGGCAATCGACGCCTCCCGGCTCGGCTGGTGACTCAGCGCAAATGCAATGGGCTCGGATATGGCGACCAGGAGCAAGCACCCCAACGAGGCGAACACAAACGCGGTCGGCCACGTGAGGGGTTCCGCCTTCCGGTATCGGTTAGCTCCGATGTTGTACAGGAACAACGCCACGGCAACGATCTGAAGGCTCGCGGAGACTAGCCCTAACCAGAGCCAGCGTGAGGGGTCTTGCTGGGCGAGAGGTTCAGCTGCGAATCGCAGCGTAATACCGGCTCCCATGCTGCCTAGAGCCCACCAGGCGATCTTGTGAAACGACGCGCTCTTCGCGAGCGTGGTTCCGTGCTGTTGCATGGCAAACCCCATGACAAAAAAGCCGACCCACCCAAAGAGCTGCGAGTTAGCGTGGGCTAAGACGTACGGGGTCCAGACGGAAGCCGTATAGCTTCGTTGCCGAGCGATACCCATCAAGGCAATCGCCCCGAGCAGACAACCCACCGTAAGTACTGTGATGATGCCGCTCACAAAGAAGGGGCGGTACACCTGGGTCTCCGCGCGATCCGTGCCCGACTTGGCGATGGGAATCGTCGAACGCATCGGAAGCAGAGTCAACGAAGGCCGCTCTTTGATCATGGACTTCATTATCGTGCGCTCCGTCGATCTCCGCCATGATGATTGTCATATCAGGAACGGGCCGCTAAATGGCTAGCAGGGTTTTTCAGCCCCTCTTCTGGAGTAGAACCACCAGTTCAGGCCGATATTGATCACGTAGAAAATGGCCAGGCCTACGAAGAATGGGGCTGCATTACGGCCCGATCCGAGCACTGTTCCGAGGATCAGACTGAAAGCGAACGGCCCATAGGCCGCAATCGCGGAAGTCCATCCGATCACGCCCCCGGCCTGGCGCGGCGGGAAAATCATGGGAATCTGTTTGAACGTGCTCGCATTGCCAATGCCGCTGAAGAAGAAGATGCCGAGCATGAGCCAAAGAAAACCGCTCCAGCTCGCCATCGAAGTTGGATTCGCAAACGGCAGGATTGCAATGCTGCACCCGAGCATCCCAAGACCGCTGACCATCGTGACCTTTGCCCCTCCAACTTTGTCTGCGACTGGCCCTGCGGCAGCGCGGACTCCAGCACCAACCAGGGGGCCAAGAAATGCGAACGCCAGTGGATCTGGGGCTCCATCGAATCCGCCGTAGAGTTGCTTGATCATCAAAGGAAAAGCAGCTGCTAGGCCGCTGAACGACCCGAAGGTCATGATGTAGAGCGAGGTCATGACCCATGTGTGCTTTTCTCTGAATATATCGAGTTGCTCCTTAAAGCTAGCCTGAACCGGCACGTCCCGAAGACCAAACCAAGCGACCACCGCACCCAAGAGCACAAGCGGCACCCAAATCAGTGCACCGTTTTGAAGATAGATGTTGCTGGTCGCCCCGGTCTTTGGGTTGGTTAAAGTTTGCGAACTACCCACCAGGGCGATCCCGAGAATGGCGGGGATGAGGAACTGAGCAACACTCACGCCAAAATTACCGATTCCCGCTTGAATCCCGAGTGCTGTACCCAGTTTGGATTTTGGGAAGAACAACGAAGTGCTCGGCATAAATGAACTGAAGTTGCCCCCACCCAAACCTGCGAGAAAGGCCAGGATCAAGAATGTAGAGAGCGGTGTCTGAGGGTTCATGACCGCGAACCCCCAACCCGCGCAAGGGATCGCTAAGAGGAGCGTCGATACACTCACGGTCTTGCGGGTTCCAAATATGGGGATGAGAAAGGTGTGAACGATGCGCAAAGTTCCAGCCGCGAGGCCAGGCATGGCCGTCAGCCAGAACAGTTCCTGGGGCGTGAATTTGAATCCGATCCCAGAAAGTTTCACGACCAGAGCACTCACCATGAACCAGGTGGAGAAGCTCAAAAGTAGGCAGAACGTGGTCACCCATAACGTCCGCCAGGCGACCGGCTTCGCGGTGGACTCCCAAAAGGCAGGATCGTTAGGTTGCCATTCTTGAACTTTCTGAGTGTCGTTTTCTGTCTTCATGGGTCGGACTCTTTGTCTTTCCTCATTGTTGATGATCCGCTTACGGCGCGCTATGATGCCTGTCATAAAATCTCAAGTGGCTCAGGCCTCCTTCGTCCGAGGGGCTCTGGGAAGCGCGCGGGTCTATTCCGTCGCCGGAGCCTGCTTTGCCATTTTAAGGATCGTGACGTGCATCCAAACCAGACAAACAACACTAATGAGGGCCAGGAGCAGCCAACAAGATGTCCAGAGTCCGGTCAGTTTTAGCAGGTAGCCAAACAGAATCGGGCAAACGAAGCCGCCCAGTCCACCGATGACCCCAACGATTCCACCCACGACTCCAACGTCGTTCGGAAAATAGTCGGGGATGTGGCGATACACGGCGGCTTTCCCGATCCCCATCATGATTCCCGCCAAGAAAACGATAGTCGTAAACACCCACACGTTGGCCTGAAAGTAAACGTGAGTCACACCGCGGGCAAGTAGCTCGCGCTTCTTAACTTTTTGGCCCACCTGCACCACTGGCTCTTGCCAAGACTGACTTCTGGGGAGGATGATCGTGCCCTCAGAAAGGCTCGAACCCTTGCTCGACAGGGTCTGGGTCGAGCCACGGGCCGTCTTCAAAGCATACGACTGATCATCAATTTGAATCCGATCTTGACCGACCTGAGTCACGGTTCCGGCTCGATCCGCCAAAACTCCTTCCCCTGGGGACATGATGTCCATACGCGGCGCGACGACCAGCGTGAACAAAACCACGCAACTCGCCAGCACCCAGTACATCGTGGCTCGTGCCCCAAACTTATCGCTCATCCACCCTCCAAGGGCACGAACTAAGCCGCTCGGAAGGCTAAAGATGCTCGCCATCAGCCCTGCCATCGCGAGGCTCATTCCGTAGACGTTGAGATAGTAAGGTACAAGCCACTGAGCCAGGGCAACGAACGCCCCAAACACAAGAAAGTAGTACGCACCGAATCGCCAAACTCGAACCGACTTGAGAGGGGCAAGCATGGTGCGGATGGTCTTTTGGCCTGCTCCTTCCGTGACCCGATTCTTCGTAAAGACCGCAAACAGGATCGTCATTCCAAAAAGGCATGCCGCGTAAATCAGAGGCAAAGTGCGCCACCCTTCCAATTCGTTGCCCTCCTGAGTAAGTCTTTGCAGCGCGAGGGGAGCAAGCAGGGTGGTTAACGCCGAGCCCGCGTTTCCAACTCCAAAGATCCCGAGCGCAGTTCCTTGCTTTTCCTTGGGAAAAAACACGGATGTGTAGGCGATGCCGACCGCGAAAGCCGCGCCGCTCATCCCAAAAATGAGCCCCGAGATCACGAGATGGGCGAACGTATTTGCGAAGCTCACGGATGCAACTCCGGCGGTCGCAAGGAGCATCACGCCGATGTAGACCGGCTTGCCCCCAAAACGGTCCGTGAGTAGCCCGACCGGCAACCGCATGATCGACCCGGTGAGAATGGGGACACCAAGAAGCCAACCGAGCTGCTCTTTGGAGATCGGAATGATCTGCTTATCGACCAAAAAAGCCCCCAGCACACCGTACATCGTCCAGACGGCAAAGCACACCGTGAAGGCGATGGTGTTGATAAGGAGCATGCGGTTGGCAAAGGCTCGATCTGGCATGCCCCTGTTATGGCCCGCACTCTCGACGAGGTTTATGATGGATATCATGGTTCCACGCGGCGGCTTACGGCACAATTGAGTCGTGACCCACGCGGACGTGCTGACGGATCGGTTTGGTCGATTCCATGACTACCTTCGGGTGTCGATCACGGATCGATGCAATTTTCGGTGCGTCTACTGCATGCCCGAAGAAGGCGTCGCCTGGCAACCACGCGAAGAAATTTTGAGCTTTGAGGAGATTGAGCGTCTTGCTCGGTTCTTCGTTGAGCGTGGCGTGCGGAAGATCCGGCTTACCGGCGGCGAGCCAACCCTGCGCAACGGCTACATTGGTCTCGTTGAATCCCTTGCCGCCATCCCGGGTCTGAACCAGCTTGCAATGACAACGAACGGAACCCACTTGGCCCAAGACGCAGTGGCGCTCAAGTCGGCTGGGCTGGCAAGCGTCAACGTGAGTGTGGATACCCTGCGGCAGGATCGATTCTTTGAGATCACACGGCGCAACGAGTTACCCAGGGTTCTCCAAGGAATTGAGACCGCCCATGCGGCGGGGCTAGAGACCAAGATCAACGTGGTGGTTCTTCCCGGAGTGAATGAGGATGAGATCATCCACTTCGGCGATTTTGCCTGCGAACACAATCTGACCGTCCGGTTCATTGAATTCATGCCTTTTCTCGACAACGGTTGGAACGCAGGCCGGGTCGTCTCGTCCGCCGAGATTCGGGCCCGACTCTCCGAGCGATTCGAGATTCGACCCTTGGGATCTGGGGCCTCGGATGTTGCCCGGGAGTATGCAATCGATGGCTCCGAGGGCCGGGTCGCCTTTGTCTCAAGCGTCACCGAGAGCTTCTGTTCAGGCTGCAACCGCCTTCGCTTGACGGCAGACGGTCAGCTTAAATCGTGTCTCTTCTTACCACCGAGCGTCTCGTTACGGGACTTGATTCGAGGAGGAGCACCCGACTCAGAACTGGAGACAGCTGTTCGAGAGTGCCTCGATGGCAAGTGGAGTGCCCATCCACCGATGCGAAACTGGGCTCAACGAGATAACTTGACCATGGTGCAAATCGGCGGATGAGAGACGTTTCTTTTAAGAACACGACCAAGCGAACGGCCCTCGCTCGCGCTGAACTCACGGCGAGCGAGGAGACGATTCGGCGCGTCCAGAATGGCGATACTCCCAAAGGAGACCCGGTTCCCGTCGCTAAGGTTGCGGCGATTCAGGCGACGAAGAAAACAACCGAGTGGATTCCTTACTGCCATAACATCCCGATTGAGCATGTGCGGGTCGAGTTTGAGTTTCTAGCAGACCGGATCGTGGTCGAGGTCTTCGTTGTCTCTGTGGGCAAAACCGGGGTTGAGATGGAGGCCATGACCGGGGCCGCTGCCGCCGTGCTCACCCTCTACGACATGCTGAAAATGATCGACGACGACATGGAAATCGTCGGCGTCCGCCTTCTTTCCAAGACTGGAGGGAAGAGCGATCTTCCCAAGCTTAGCGACTGGAGCGCACAAGTTCTGGTGATGTCAGATCGAGCGCATCGTGCCGAGTACGAAGATCGCAGCGGCCCGGCCCTTGAGCAGGCGCTCAAGGGCCACGGCGCAGGCTCTGTCTCGGTGAAAGTTCTGCCCGATGAATCGGAATTGCTGGTTAATGAGGTTCGCGCTGCCGCTGAAAGAGGTGTTTCGTTGCTCGTGATCAGCGGAGGCACTGGAGTTGGCCCGAGGGATATCACTTCTGATACCATCGCACCGCTCCTCGAAAAAAGCCTCCCTGGTGTGGTCGCTGCCTTTCAATCCTACAGCCATTCAAGGCTACCGACCGCGATGTTTGCCAGGCCGATTGCTGGGATCATTGGAGAGACGGTTGTGCTGGCAATTCCGGGCAGCCCGGGAGCGTGCGAGGATGCCATGGCCTGCTTGATGCCGAGCCTGTTGCATGTTCATTCCATGCTCGCAGGGGAGGGCCACCCGTGATCACGGTCGAAGAGGCGCTTTCAATCATTCGCGATCATCGCCGGACCATACCAACGGAAGGAGTGGAGCTGATTCGCGCCCTGGGCCGGGTATTGGCGAAAGATGTCGTTTCCCCATTTGATCTTCCGCTCTTTGATAACTCTGCCATGGACGGCTTCGCCGTCGGGAGTCCGGAAGGGCCCTGGGAAATCGTTGGTGAGGTTGCCGCGGGGGCGACGGCTCCTGGGGGTATCCAGCCGTGTGAGGCCGTGCGCATCTTCACAGGAGCCCCCGTGCCAACCCGAACCTACGGCATCATCGCGCAAGAAGACGCTTCGGAACAAGACGGCTTGCTCGTGGGAGAAGTTCGAAAGGGCGGGCATGTGCGGCTTCAGGCTGAAGAAGCTCCGGTGGGGCATCTCGTCGCGCAGAAGGGAGCGACGTTGACACCACCCCATCTCGCCGCGTGCGCGAGTTGCGGACTTGCCACGGTTGAAGTCCGCGGTCTGCCCAATGTCACCATCCTCAGCACCGGGAATGAAGTCGTGCCTCCTGGCCAGTCACTCCAATACGGTCAGATATTCAATTCCAATGCGACAGCTCTCGCTTCTGCCTTGGCCCTCAGAGGCATCCGCGCACAAGTGCGACATGCTCCAGATTCCCAAGAAGAGCTGCGCGCTCAGATCCACGAGTCGATCCAAAGTTCCGAGCTCCTGATCACGACCGGCGGGGTTTCCGTCGGGGCTTATGACCTCGTTCGAGCGGCCATGGAGGAGGCGGGTTTCCACGTGAGGTTCCACGGGGTCGCCGTGAAACCGGGCAAGCCGATTGCCTTCGGAACGCGCGAAGATGGGAAGGTATGGTTTGGCCTCCCTGGCAATCCTCTCTCGACTTGGGTTGGTTATCTTGTTTTCGTCAGTGCCTGGCTGGGTGATGAGTTCCAATGTGAATCCAGGCAAATCGCGAAAACAATGGATAGGAAGCCGGGACGCGAAGAATTTCTCCCTGCGAAGCAACTACCCGGCGGTGAGATTACAATCCTAAACGTCATTGGCTCCCACGCGAACTTTGGCCTTTTGGAGAGCGACGGACTTGTGAGGATCAACCGCGATGTGATCACATTGGCCCAAGGCGAGCATATCGATTTCTTACCTTTTCCATGGAGTCGAAACCCATGAAGACCGTGACAATCCGCTATTTCGCAGTCCTGCGAGAGCGCCGTGGGCTCGCCGTTGAGCAGAAAACGACCTCATGCGAGACCGTTGGAGACTTCGTCGAAACGCTCATCGCCGAGCACCGGCTCGGTCTTCCGCCCGCACTGATTCGAGTGGCAATTGACCATGAGTTTGTCGATCCAACTGTCCCCCTGCAAGAAGGAAGTGAACTTGTCCTGATTCCCCCGGTGGCAGGCGGATGAAGTTCTCACTAAGCGATGCCCCGATTGCCGCTGAGCCGATAACCCATGATGAGGCGGGCGGATTTGTCGTCTTCGAGGGCAAAGTACGCAATCACGCCGAGGGGCGGTCTGTTGTTGGGCTCGAGTATGAGGCATACCCCGAAATGGCACTTTCCAAAGGGGAAGCGCTTGTTGAAGAGGCCATCGAGCGTTTTGGGCTCTCGGAAGCCAGGGTGATCCATCGCGTCGGGCAACTTGCCATCGGCGACACGGCAGTCGTCGTGCAAACGGCCTCCGCCCACCGGCGAGAGGCCTTTGAGGCCTGCGAGTGGATCATGGACCAACTCAAGTGGCGGGTTCCCATTTGGAAGCGCGAAACCTACGCGAGCGGAGTCGCCGAGTGGGTTGTCCCAGGTGAAGCCGCTTCTAGCCGGGTTGACGACGAGATGTTCGCCCGGCAAATGCAGCTTCCCGAAGTCGGCCCCGAGGGTCAAGCCGCGCTCGCCGGGGCAAGGGTCTTGCTCGTTGGAGTGGGGGGCCTTGCGGCGGGGAGCCTGCCTTCACTTGTGGGATCAGGCATCGGGACGCTGGGCCTGGTAGACGCCGACCTGGTTGAGCTCTCGAATCTTCATCGCCAAACCTTGTTTGCCGCCTCCGATATCGGGCGCATGAAGGTTGAGCGGGCGGCGGTATTCGCGCGTCGACTTCGGCCCCAACTGTCGGTTCAGCTATTTCCAGTGCGCCTCGCTGAAGGTAATGCCGAACAACTCATTTCCGGTTACGACTGGATCGTGGATGGGACCGATTCCCTCAGCACAAAGCTCCTGCTCGACCGCGTCTGCCAGAGGCTCGGCCGCCCCCTGGTCACCGCCAGTGTTCACCAATTTGAAGGTCAACTGATGACTGTTCGGCCCGGAGGACCGTGCCTTGCCGATCTCTTTCCCGAACCGCCTCCCGACCACTGTGTTGGAACCTGCGCCCAATCAGGGGTACTCGGCGTTGTGCCTTCGCTGATGGGGGTACTCCAAGCAAACGAAGTCATCAAAGGCATCCTTGGATTACCGGTCTTGGACGACAAATTGCTCTTGTTTGATTTCCGCACCTTAGAAGCAACCACGATCCGTCGCAAGTCCTCCAGTGAACTCAGTTCCGGGGGCAGCGTTTGGGACGTAGATGCAACCTCCATCAATCTTGCAAGCTTTGAGTTGGTGGATATTCGGGAGCCTAACGAAACTCCCGAGCTCACCAGGCCCCACCATCGAGTGCCTATAGCGGAATGCTACGAACTCGAATGGCAACGACCTACCTTGTTCGTTTGCGCCTCCGGAAGGCGTAGTTACCGCCTAGTAGCCGACCTCAGGGCACGGGGTGTTCGCAACGTCTTCTCGCTCCAGGGAGGAGTCGAGTGCCTTGAACGTGATTGAGCCGTGGCTTTTTTTTGGAGTCTTCGCCGTGGCCCTTGGCTACAGTATGGTCGGCCATGGCGGAGCCTCGGGATACCTCGCGCTGCTTGCATTCACCGCGATTCCGAGCGCGGTCGGCGCCACAACAGCGCTCGTTCTCAACGTCTTTGTCGCAGGCATCACCTTGGTGGTATTTGGGCGAGCGAAGCATTTTGATTGGAATCTCGCGTGGCCGCTCTTGCTGGGTTCGGTTCCCTCTGCCTTCTTGGGGGGTCGCCTCAAGTTTGAGAACCGAACCCAAGACCTCGTTCTTGCGGTGGTGCTTCTTTATGCCGCTGGAGTGCTGATTTTAAGCGTTCCCGCGAAAGACGGCGAGAGCCAACCACCGGTTCGTCCTATCCTTGCGGGGTCGGGGGTTGGCATTGGTTTATTGAGCGGGCTTGTCGGGGTCGGCGGAGGGATTTTTTTGTCTCCATTGATGATTCTGAATCGGTGGGCGCAGCCGCACAAAGTGGCAGCCCTTTCGGCGGGCTTCATTTTTGCGAACTCGTTGGCCGGTCTCTCGGCTCGACCTTTTGATCTCCTGCGAGAAAGCCTGAGCCTCTGGCCGCTGATCACAGTTGGCATTCTTGGCGCAGTCGGTGGAAGCTTCCTTGGAGCCAATCGAGTATCAAGTCTTGCCCTTCGGCGAGCGTTGGGATTGGTTTTGCTACTTGCTGTGGCTAAGCTGTTCCAGAAGGGATTGGGGCTATGATGCCTGTCATAGCGGCATCCTCCCTAACGATACTAAACTTCAGATATGGCTAAGCCCCCTGTCTCAATCGAGAAGCTGATCGAAGATTTCGGTCCGCACCCCGCCTACACACCTCCAGGCGGTTGGGTGGGCAGGGATGATCCCGACAAGCTGGTGAAGACGCACTGTTGCTTCTGCGGCATGCAATGCGGGATCCAGTTAAAGGTCAAGAAAGACCAAGTGATCGGGTTCGAGCCTTGGGAGGAGTTCCCCTTTAATCGAGGAAAGTTGTGCCCTAAAGGGGTGAAGCGATACCTGCAAGGCGGCCACCCTGATCGACTTCTCAACCCGATGAAGAACGTGCCAGGACAAGGTTTCATCTCCATCTCTTGGGAAGAAGCCTTCAGCACTACCATCAAGGCCATCCAGGAAGTTCAAGCCAAATACGGTAAGGACTCCGTGGCGTTTCTCTCAGGTGTGTCTCTCACTAATGAAAAAAGCTACCTGATCGGGAAATTCGCTCGGCTTGGCTTGCAGACTGCTAACCTTGACTACAACGGTCGCCTGTGTATGGTGAGCGCAGGGGCGGGTAACAAAAAGGCGTTCGGGCTTGACCGAGCTTCAAACTACTGGGAGGACATCGTTCACGCCGAAGTGATTCTCCTTGCCGGAACGAACGTGGCCGAGTGTTCCCCCATCACGACCGATTACATCTGGCGGGCCCGAGATCGTGGCGCGAAACTCATCGTGATCGATCCCCGCGTCACGCCCATCGCCCGCACCTGCGATCTTCACCTTCCCGTCCTGCCGGGGACGGATTCGGCCCTCCTCCTTGGCATCCTCCGGGTCTTAATCGAAGAGGAACTGACCAACGAAGCGTTTATCGCGGAATACACTTCGGGCTGGGAAGAAACGAAAGCAGCGGCTCTTGCGCTTCCGCGGGAAGAGGCGAGCCGCATCAGCGGAATCAAGGTCGAAGACATCGTTCGAGCCGGAAAGATGTGGGGTGAAGCCAAGACCAGCTTCTTGATGCACGCACGCGGGATCGAGCACAGTTCCAAAGGCGTGGACAACGTGGTGAGCTGCATCAACCTCGTTCTCGCCACCGGACGGATTGGACGCAAAGGCTGCGGATACGGAACCATTACGGGCCAAGGCAACGGTCAAGGAGGGCGCGAACACGGCCACAAATGCGACCAGCTCCCTGGGAACCGGGATATCTCAAACCCGGCTCACCGCGAGTACATCTGCTCGGTATGGGGTTGCACCGACGAAGAACTCCCGGGCAAGGGCCACACCGCACCCGAGATCATGGAAATGATCCACGCCGGTGAGATCAAAGCCCTCATCTCTATTTGCTTCAACCCGCTCGTGTCGCTTCCGGACTCCAACTTCACCCGCGAGGCTCTCAACAAACTGGAGCACTACACGGCCATCGACTTCTTCTTGAATGAAACAGCCCACCATGCCGACATCGTGATGGCGGGATCGCTTCACGAAGAAGAGGATGGAACCAGCACCAGCGCCGAAGGGCGGGTGATCCGAATCAAAAAGGCGGTCCACCCTCCTGGAAACGCCAAGGCCGATACGGAAATCATCCTGGAACTCGCGCGGCGGCTTGGACGGGGCAAGTTCTTTGACCACTTCAAGACGTCGGAGGACATCTTCAACGAACTGCGAGTGGCGAGCAAAGGCGGAACCGCCGATTACTACGGAATTACCTACGAGCGAATCGAAAATGAGCTCGGCGTCTTTTGGCCCTGCCCCGAAATTGGCCACCCAGGCACCCCGCGCCTGTGGGAGGACTTGAAGTTTAAGACCCCCGACGGCAAAGCCCACTTCAATGCTGTGAAGTACCGTCCGCCACTGGAAGAACCGGATGATGAGTATCCGGTGGTTTTGACCACCGGGCGCGTTGTGTCCCACTATTTGAGCGGAACACAAACTCGCCGGATTGGAGGATTGGTTGATCTCTGTTCCGATCCCTATGTGGAGATCCACCCGACGTTGGCCGAACAATATGGCATTGCCGATAAGGACTGGATGCGCGTCACGAGTCGGCGCGGTGAAGTCGTCCTTCAGGCGAAAGTGGTCACCACGATTCGCCCGGACACCGTTTTCATCCCGTACCACTGGCCCGGGCGTAAGGCGGCAAACAATCTCACCATCCGCTCCTACGATCCCGTCAGTGGTATCCCTGAATACAAACGGGCCTGTGTGAAGATCGAGAAGTCTGAGCCGCCGCAATGAAACGGGCCTTTGCGCTGGAGCCATTCTCTCGGGACCATAATGACGGTCTGCACCTCGCTCGGGCGCTAAGAGAGGAGCGCCCGGACGCTCCCGCATTGGCTCGTGCGGCTTGGGAGCGGGAGCTTTCCGACCACTTTGCCGAAGAAGAGCGGCTCCTCGGCCCGCTCGCCGGTGGTGATTCAGCCCGCTTATATGAAGAACACCGGCAGATTGAGCAACTCATCAGCGAGTTGCCGACTTCGTGCGTAGCGCTTGGGCAAGCTCTCGAAGATCACATTCGCTGGGAAGAACGGGTGCTGTTTCCCGCGATTGAATCCCGCATGACCCCCGATCAGGAGGCCACCTTGGCTCAAGAAGCTCTCAAGATGGAGCATCGCCGGTGGGAAATCTGCCCAAACCGGGCCGAAATCGTGCAACGCCGACTTGATCGCCTTCATCCCGGGGCCTAACCACTACTGCATCTTCATCAGCCGCTTTACCCCGGCGAGCATCCAGATGTTAATGCCCAGAAGCAAGAAGCTGAACGCCGAAGCTTGTATCACCATGCCGGTCTTTCCGGCCAAGATGTTTTCAAGCACCATCACAAAGAGCCACAGCTGAATGAGAAACAAGATCAATGCAAACAGCAAGAATCCGACGAAGACGACTGCCTTTTGGCGGCGGCGATGGAATTGCGGCGTGTTCACTAGTGGTCACCTTTGATTGCACCAGTCGCCCAGATTTCGCTACCGCGAACTTCGATCTTAACTTGGGGAAGGGGGTGCGGCGGCGGACCTTGAACCACGCTACCGTCTTCCAAGGAAAATGCACCGTTGTGGCATGGGCAGTAGAGGAGCTCGCGCTCATTCTTGACTTCGTACTCCACGGGGCAAGAAAGGTGAGTGCAGCGCCGTTTGAAGGCAACATACTCGCCGTCCTGCTTCCTGACGAGGATGCACAGATCACCTGGTCGTGGGTAGCTGAAAGCCAGGGCGGAACCGGGCTTCAAATCTTCAGTCGAGCATATCTTTGCGGCCTCAAACTTGATTTCTTCCCTCGGAATTTGGGCGTAAGCCGCCAGTGCTGCCGTGCCAACCGCTACACCACCACTCGCTAACGTGAGAAATTTGAAGAACTCACGGCGGGTCACAAAGTGGTCGTCTTCCCAGTCAATTGGAAAATCTTCTTTCAGCTTGTCGTTCATGTTGGATTAGCGCTCCACTTGTCGCACGGCGGTCAAGAGGTCAGATCGGCGAACCACGGCATCGGGTCTAACCGTGAGCTGTTTTGTTCCTTGGGGCATCATCAGGTGAACCTTGGTAGTGATCGTCTTGTTGCCAAATATGAACTCGTTGATCGGAGTTCCCGAGCGTTCGGCGGCGAGTTCTTCAGGCGTCCCATAAAACAGAGCGCCAGAGGGGCACACGGTTGCACACATGGGTTTGAGGCCTATGGAAGTGCGGTCGTAGCACATGTCGCACTTCATCATCTGATCCACCTCAACGTCGTACTTGGGCACTCCGAATGGGCAAGCGAAGAGGCAGTTCGTGCACCCGATACAGCGCGGCTTGAGCGAGCTTTGAACCACTCCGTCGGGCGTCTTTTTGATGGCATCCGCCGGGCAAACCATCGCGCAGGCGGGCTCATCGCAATGCATGCAGATGATCGGCGTTGTCTGCACGGTATCGGCGCGCTGTACTTGCTCCAAGTGAATCATCGAGACGCCCGGGTGCGTGTCGCACTCGGCACACGCCTGAACGCAGGCGTTGCAACCGATGCACCGGCTTGGGTCTATGTAGAACTGCCGCTCACTCACAACGAGTATGGTTGCACGCCGAACAAACGCCCACCATGATATCCATCATAAATCCGGTGGCGCGCTCTTCGGATCATTCCACATATGACCGAAATCATAGGAATCCAAGAAGCAATCAGCAAAGATTGATTCATGCCGATCCCATTGGACAACTTCGACAGTCGCGACATTCAGATCAAGCCAGTGCTGGAGTTTCGAGCCCGTTATGAGCGGCGGATCGACGCGGACTTTCAACCCGACAGGGGCGATAATCGGAGCAACTTGTTGCTCCGTGGGCGAGTTGGCTTGCAGTTGAGCAAGGATGGGCTCACCGGCAGAATCGTGTACCAACACGCGAGCTCACTCACCTGGCTCCCCGCCGGCAACGGTATTGCGATCCGAAGCGATCTCCTTGAAGCCAACGTCAGCTTCAAGAGTGGAGCGACCACCTACACACTAGGGCGGCAACGTTTCGGGTTGGGCAATCGAAGGCTCATCGGCGAACTCGATTGGAACAATATCGCCAACGCGTTCGAAGGCCTAAAAGTTGAGGACCGGACTTGGACCTTCTTCCTGATGCGTGCCGGCGTGTTGCCAACTCCCTCGAAGAACTTAGTGTTGTCGGGAGTCACCTTCAAGAGGGCGTCCAACACGACGGCATTCATCATCAAAGTTGATGATGCGAAGGGGGTAGCTCAGACTCGGTATACGCTTTCGAATGAGGGAACGTTGAAGCCGAATGCGAAATCGACCTTAAGCTATCAAATCGGCTTCCAGGCGGGTCATCAGGACGGGAAAAGCGTACAGGCTTGGGCGGCGAATGGAAGGTACGGAATGGATATCGCGCCAAAGGTGGAGGCGTACGGCGATGTCAACATCGCCAGCGGCGGCAGCAGCAACCGGGTCAACTCCACTTTTGATCAGCTTTATCCCACCGGGCATGATCGGCTCGGATTGATGGACACGACCGGATGGAAGAACATTATCTCTGCGACCGCGGGACTGAAGTTCAAACCAAGTGCCAATTCGTCGCTCCGGCTCAGTTACACGTGGTTGCAGCTTTACGACAAGCGTGACGCTTGGTACGGAGTAGGCGGAGCGATTAATGCCTTCGGCGCAACGCTCTATAGGGACCCAACGGGGAACGCCGGTCGCGATATTGGGCAGGAAATCAGTCTAGACTACTCG
>DDSL01000100.1 GCA_002343825.1 Chthonomonas sp. UBA2391 | reverse complement strand
ATCCAAATGCGATCGGCGACGGGGGCTCCGCCCCGGGCCGGCGAGCCTGCTCCGCGGAGAGTTGTCAAAGGAAGGGGTGGGCCGTTGATGCCTTGGGAGGAAAGAACCTCCTGAGAGACCACCCGAGCTGCGCAACGGATCCAGCCAAGTTCCAGTGGACTCTCTTCCGAGCACAGACCCAGCCGCACCCCCCGAAGCGGCGGGCCTCAGCCCTTCAGGCTGGCGAGATCGATCACGAACCGGTAGCGCACGTCGCTACGCAGCATCCGCTCATAGGCTTCATTGATCTGCGGCATGGTGATCAGTTCGATATCGCAAACGATCCCGTGTTGGCCGCAGAAGTCGAGCATCTCTTGCGTCTCGCGGATCCCGCCGATCAGCGAACCCACCAGGCGGCGGCGCCGGAAGATAAGCGGCATATTCGAGAGCGGGGCCGGGTCGCCGATCCCCAAGACGATCATCGTTCCGTCGACCTTCAGCAGGTTCAGATAGCCGTGCAGATCGTGCGAGGCCGAGACCGTGTCCATGATGAAATCAAACGTCCCCGCATGGCTCTCGAAGACGGTCCCATCCCCGGTCGCCAAAAATGCATCCGCCCCCAAGCGTAGGGCGTCGGCCTCCTTGCTGGGCGAAGTGCTGAGCACGGTCACGTGGGCGCCCATCGCCTTGGCGAACTTGACCCCCATGTGCCCCAATCCACCCAATCCGACGACCCCGATCCGCTGCCCGGCCTGCAAGCCGAAGTGACGCAAGGGTGAGTAGGTCGTGATCCCTGCGCAGAGCAGAGGTGCGGCTGCGTCGAGCGGCAAGGAGTCCGGGATCCGGACCACGTAGTTCTCATCGACCGTGATCTGGGTCGAATACCCGCCGTAGGTCACCCCCACCCCGTCCGCCTCGGGAGCGTTATAGGTGAACCGCGCCCCGGCGTCGCAATACTGCTCTTCCCCCGCCTGGCACTGCGGGCAAGTGCGGCAAGAATCGACAAAGCACCCGACCCCAACCCGGTCGCCGACCTTGTACTTCGTCACCGCCGACCCCACCGCGCGCACCTCGCCGACGATCTCGTGCCCAGGCACCATGGGGTAGACCGCGTTACCGAGTTCGTTGCGAACAAAGTGGATATCCGTGTGGCAGACGCCGCAGAAAAGGATCTCGATCTCGACGTCGTTCGGACCGGCCTCGCGGCGGGTCAGCGACCAAGGTCCAAGGGGTTCGGTGGCAGAAAAAGCGGCGTAGGCATTGGCAGTCGGCATGGTAGATTGGAGTCTATCTTCGGCCCACCGAGGCTTGCGGCAAAACTTCTGCATCAGATGGCGAGATAACACCGATTGGACCCATGTATCGGAAGCGACAAGCGATTCCAGAATTCATCAACCAGTAATATTACGGTGACCCAGCTACGACTCTTGATGTAAGATGTACGGGCTATGAACTTGAAAGGAGCAACTTTCCTGGTCGCAATTGCTAGCTTGAGTGCAAGCAGCCTTGCCGACCTTCAGTCCGACTTCTCGACGACGAACGGTAACCCGAACGGCGACTGGTCCTATGGAACCCTCTCCAGCATCGGAGGAGCGTTCACCGCTTTCACCTGGACTCAAACCAGTTCGCTAGGCAGTGCAAACTTCGACGGCTGGTATGCCGGCCCAGGGAGCCTCCCTGGGGCCTACAAGCTACTCTCGGGCAACATCTTTGGGGCTAATGGCGGCGACGGGTTCATCGCCGTGGGTGAAGTCTCGCTCCACGGTGGACAGAGTGGCGAACTGGCGGTGGTGCGGTACACCGTCCCCGCGGCAGGAATCTTCAACCTCACCGGTTACTTCGCCAGCGGGGATTCCGCGACCCCCATCTTCGGTCGGATCGACGGCTACGTTGTCCGGAATGGCAACATTCTCTGGTCGGCGCTGAACACTCCCAACACCGAAACCTTTGCCCTAGGAGGGGTGAGCCTCAACGCGGGCGACACCATCGACATCGTGGTGGGAATTGGCCAAGACACCTACAACTTCGACTCGACTCCGGTCAATCTGGCCGTGACTCCGGTGCCCGAGCCGGCGACCCTGGCCGCCCTCGGCCTCGGCCTGGCCGCAGTGGCTCGGCGCCGCAAGAACCGCTAAGCGCGGACTTCTCGGTAACTACACCCCTGCGGGATCCAGAACACCGGCAGTTCGGGATACCAAGACTGCACCAAGTCGGCCAAGTGCCGCTTGGTGCAGTTTTCTGAAACCCCGTGGTTCACCACCACGATCGGAAAGCCCTCGTCTTCGGCCCAAGTACCCGCGATCCACGAGCGAAGAATATCGTCAACCGCAACCACAAGGTCAGCCCCCAGGGCACGCAAAACCAAGGGATCACTGTAGCAGCCCGTGCCCACCGCGACCCGCTGAACTCGCCGCTCCAGGTCGCCATAAAAGCCGACGGTGCTCTGTCCCGATTCGCCCGTGCGGGCTGCAATCCGCTGGGCGATCTGCTCAGCAGTTTGGTTTCCAACGTCCAAAATTCGCGCATACCGATCTCCACCGACCACCGGTCCGAGCTGAAGGTACTCCGCCCACCGGTCGGGCACTTGAACGGCGTCCCAAACGTCGTGGCACCGGATCACCGTAAGGCCATGCTCCTCGATCTCCCGTCTCTTCGCCTCGACCTGTGGTTGCATCGGCTCGGGCACAGGTTCGCCGCGAAACTCCCAATGGTCATAGAACGTGGGTTCATGGGCAATGACAAGGTTCGCCCCACGATCTGCCGCCTCCTTCAGGGTCTTTCGGTAGGGCATCCAGCAAACCGCGACTCCCCTCACCTCTTGGTCCGCCGGGCCCGCAATAATGCGATCGACGGTCTCCTCCTGGTTGAGGTCCGGCCAGAGAGCGTGGAGCCGATTGAGCAAGATCCGTGGGCTTAGGCTCATCCTAATTCCGCTTCAAGAGCCGCGAGGTCGGCGGCCAAAATCTCGATCTCTTCGGGGTCCTCTAGCTTTTGTAGAAGATCCTCCGCGCATCGCAAAGACTCCCGTGCCTGTTCCGCTCGCGCGGCTAGGTGGTGAGCCCAGCCCATCGCCTCGTGGGCGGCGGCATGGTAGAAGTCGGTCAAGCCATGCTCAAGGGCGAGGGTCAGGGATTGCTCTGCGTGATGCCGCGCCTCGGTCGCCTTTCCGGCGACCCGGTAAGCCCGCGAGATCTGCCATTCTCCCACCGAGGCCTCTTTGCCACCCCCAACCTGCCCCCAAAGCGAGCGCGATTCAAGTGCCGCGGCGATCATCTCTTCGGTCTCGGCCGGTGTTCGATCCGATTGTTCCATGAGCTCCCAACACCGGTTAAAGAGTTGCATCGCCTGTGCCCGCACGTCTTGGTCTGCTGCCATCGGCCGAGTTTACTTGGGCAAAAATGGAAAAGGCCGCCGGGAAGATCCCGACGGCCAAACCTGGGCACCCGAGCCTAGGCCGGGGCGATGACGATCCGGCGATTTGGCTCCTCGCCTTCGCTATAGGTGGAGATTCCCTCCATCTCGGACAAGGCCCGGTGAACCACGCGGCGCTCAAAGGCGGGTAGGGCGTCCAACACCGCTTCTTCACCGCGCAGTCGAACCTGCTCGGCGATCTGGGTTGCGAGTTCGGTCAGAGCGGTTTCGCGTCGGTCGCGGTAGTGGTTCCCGTCGAGAGTCACGCGGACGCCGTTGCCATATTTGCGGTTGGCCATCACGTTGACGAGGTACTGGAAGTTGTTCAGAACTTCCCCGTGCTTGCCCACCAAGAAGGCGACGTCCTTGCCATCAAGCTGCACATTGACGTAGCGGCCATTCAAGTCGGTTTGGGTCACTTCGGCATCTAGCTGGGCAAGTTCGAGGATCTCGTTGACCATCGCGGTCAGTCGGGTGGCATCCTCTTCGGTCGCCACGACTTCCTCTTGGTTGTCTTCTTCTTCGTCGGCATCACTGGCTTCGGCGACGACCGGGGCGGGTGCAGGTTCGGCCTTGGCCTTGCCCTTCGGGGCCGACTTCTTGGCTGGCTTGGCTTCCGGTTCGGGTTCGGGTTCAGGAGCCGGGGCGGGTTCGGCCTTGGCTTTCGTCTTGGCCGTCGACTTCTTGGCCGGCTTGGCTTCGGCGGCCGGTGCGGCGCCGGCCACTTCGGCCCGGACGCGGTAGTTCATCTTGCCAAAGAGGCCTTTGGTCTCTTCCAGCACCGTGATCTGGACCTGGTCGGGCTCGACGCCGAGCTTTTGGGCTGCGGTCTGTTTGGCTTCGTCGAGGCTTTTTGCGGTGAGCTCTAGGGATTGCATGGATCTCTCTCTTGAAATAGCTTAGCTCTTCTGTCGGCCCTAGTCTTCCTTGGGCTTCTGAGCGGTCGGTTTTTTGGGGTTTTTGAAGAGGCCGTCGGTGGCGGCTTTCCCGTTGGTCTTGCCATTCGTGTGGGCCTTTCCGTTCTTACCCGTCTGCTTGATCGGATCCACGGGGAAGACACCGCCACCAGGGGCATTGACCTTCTTGAGCTCGGGCATCGGCAGGCGATAGGCCCGCAGAGATTGGAGACTCGAGAAAATGTTGGTGAAAATCCAGTACAGGACGAACGCCGATGGAACGGGGAAGAACAGGGCCATCGCGATCGTCATGAAGACCGCGATCCCGATCCCAAGGCGGCGGCTCAGCTTGGCCTGGTTGGGGTCACTCACCGGCGCTAGGAGCGTCGAGACGATCATCGACACTCCGTAGAGCACCAGCAGGATGTAGTCGACATCCCCAAGACTGGGGGCGAAGAATCCGTTCGTACTCGCACTGGTGCCCGGGTTGATCCACAGGAAGGTTCCATTGCGGAACTCGAACCGGTAGTGGACCATGCAGGCATAAACAAAGAGGAACAGGGGCATCTGGAGCAACGCCGGAGCACACCCCGCCATCGGGTTGACCCCATACTCCTTATAGAGCCCCATCATCTTCTGCTGGAACTCGGGCGTGTTGCGATACGCCCCGGTCGGGTCCTTCTTCTTGAAGGCCTCTTCCAGCTCCTTGATCGTGGGCTGGAGCTGGGACATTTGCCGTCCCCACATCAGCTGCTTTTGGGCCAGCGGCCAAATGATCGCTCGGACGATGAGAGCTAAAATCAACGCCGCGACGGCATAGCTGTAGGCGGGATTCTTACCCGTGAGGTTGACCAGGCTGTCGATCAGGTAGTAGCCCGAGACGAGTCCCCAGACCTTATCCCCACGGTATCGCTTGTCCAGATCCTCGGTGAGCTGCTGATAGACCGCAGCCCCAGTGGTCGGGACGATGTCAGTCGCCTTGGTTCCTGGGAGATCGATCGGTTGCTTCCAGATCGGGTTGTTTTTGTACTTCCGTTCCCAGTTGCTGATCTCAACGAATCCGAGTTCGGCTACCTTGACATTATTCGTGGCCAGAGCCTTGCGGCGATACGCGTCGGCGACAGTCAGGTGAGCTTGGAGGCTAAGCCGGTCGACTTCGGGTTGCTTGAGCTTGCCCGCCTTCAGTTCTTCTTGAAGCTTGGTGTTGTACGAGCCCAACAGCTGCTTGGCTTGGTCCGGCTTGTTCTCCACCGCGAGCTCGCGCATCTTGGTGAGAATCTCGGGCGCGGTGTTGACCAGCGGAGCCGGCGGCCGCGAATTACAGACGAGCTGCAATCCCAAAAAGACCATCATGCTGAAGAGCAGGATATTGAGAAAGCTCTTATTTCCACCAGCTGGCAAACTCATCGTGAAACTCTAAATTCTCTTTGCTTTACGGCACCGGATCGTATCCCGATGCGCCCCAAGGATGGCATTTTGCCAATCGCTTGATTCCAAGCCAAACGCCTCGCAGTGCACCGTGCTTCTCGATGGCTTGGACCATGTACTCACTGCAACTTGGCTCGAATCGGCAGGACCCGGGACCCAATCTTGGGCGCTTCTGATAAAGGCGAATCAGTCCAACGAGGAGGCGCTTTGCCATTTCCTCATCAACCCCGCCCCAGCCGCTTGGAGATCTTCCACCAATTCAGTAAAGGTCGCGGCATCCAGCCCTTTACTCCCTTGCAAGATCCAGTCAAACTGGTCCCAGCCCAAGGGCTTGGCGTGGAGCCAAGCTTCTCGTAGCCGTCTTTTTTGCCGGTTTCGGCGGGCATGGCAACCAATGGCTTTCGCCGTCGCAAGGCCCACCTTTCCAGTTCCGGCCACCGAGATAACTCGGCAAAACCGACCGCTGAAACGCTGGCCTTGCTGATAGACTTGCTCAAATTGGGTTGACCGGAGTCCTTTGATTCGGTCGTGGTCCTAAATAGATGAAATTAACGGGGGCTTAGGCGGACGCGGCCTTTGGCTCGGCGTCGCTTCAGCACGTTTTGGCCGTCAGTCGTGCGCATCCGGACGCGGAATCCGTGCGTCTTGCGCTTGTGACGGTTGTTCGGTTGGTACGTTCGCTTCATGGATTTGTTGCTTGATGCTAACCGGTGAGGATACCCCAGGGTCCCGCACGAGGGCTAGACTCGCCCATAATTTCATCCACCATGAGAGTCGCTGTTTTGGGGGCCGGAAGCTGGGGGACGGCACTCGCCACCCTCCTCGGGCGAAACGAGATCGAGGTCACCCTCGCCGGGCGCGAGCCCCAGGTGATCGAGGATCTGCTTTCCCGCCGCGAAAACCTGACCTACCTTCCCGGGTTTGTCCTCCCCAAAACCATTCATGCTCGGCTTCTCGGCGAGCCTCTCGAACCCCATGACGTCTGGGTACTGGCCGCTCCTTCCCATGCGGTCGGCAACGTACTGAGCCATGTCGTCGGAGACTCTCCATCCATCGTGCTCGCGGCCAAAGGTCTCGAGCCCACCTCGGGCGAGTTGCTCAGCAACGTCGTGGCCCGTCAGCGCCCCTCGGCCCGGGTCTCGGCCCTCAGCGGGCCCAATCTCGCGGTCGAAATCATGCGCAGTATCCCCACCGCCGCTGTCGTGGCGAACCCCGATTTGGAAGAGGCCGAGCTGATCGCGCGACTCTTCAATGGCCGACACTTCCGCACCTACGTCTCCCCCGACCTAGTTGGGGTGGAACTCGCCGGCGCACTCAAGAACGTTCTAGCCATCGCTGGAGGGATCAGCGACGGCCTGGGATTCGGTGACAACACCAAGGGGGCCCTGATGGCCAGAGGACTGCTCGAAATGAGTCGATTCGGCCGCATCTTCGGCGCTGACCAGGGCACGTTCTTCGGCATTTCCGGGGTCGGGGATCTCTTCGCCACCGCCCAGAGCAAGCTGAGCCGCAACTATCGCGTCGGGTTCGGCATCGGAAAGGGGAACCACCTGAGCGCGATCCTGGCCGAAGTTGGCCAGGTCGCCGAAGGGGTCGCCACTGCCGACGCGGTCGCCGTCTTGATTCGCCGCCACCAGATCTCGTCGCCGATCTTCGAGTTCACCGACGCCGTTTTGAAGGGCCAACTCACCCCGCTGAGAGGTGTCGAGATGCTCATGGACCGCCTCCCCAAGGAAGAAGGATGGCGAGAGCTCTTGGCACCAGATCCCGCGATCCCAACGTAGAACTCCAACATGCAACGCCTCTCTCCTGCGCTCTGGTTAGCCGGAATTGCCTGCGCCGTGGGCTGCGGCACTCTAGCCGCCCAGGCGGGAGAAACCAACCCCGATTCCAAACCTAAAATGAACGCACCCGAAACCGCAATCAAGCCGCCGATCCCCCCCACCGCCGACTCCATCGTGATCGCTGGAGGCTGTTTTTGGTGCGTCGAAGCCCTCTTCGATGAGCTCAAGGGCGTTTATGAGGCCGAGTCCGGCTATGCGGGAGGAACCATCAAGAACCCGACCTATAAGCAAGTGGTGACCGGCGGAACTGGTCACGCAGAGGTCGTCCGAATTTGGTTCGATCCAAAGGCGATTGATGCCGAAGACTTGCTCCGGATCTTCTTCACAACCCACGATCCAACCCAACTCAACCGGCAGGGGAACGACATCGGCACCCAGTATCGGAGCGCCGTCTTCTTCCGTAACGAAGCCGAAAAGGCGCGAGCTCAAAAGATCATCGACGAAATAACGGCCGAAAAGCTCTACGAAGGCAAGATCGTCACGACTCTGGAGCCTCTCACCGACTTCTACATCGCCGAGGACTACCACCAGGACTA
>DDSL01000119.1 GCA_002343825.1 Chthonomonas sp. UBA2391 | reverse complement strand
TGCCGGAGACTGGAGCGTCAGCCTGGCCGGAAGCGGACCCGGAGCCGACTTCGATCTCTACATCTATGACTACAACACCGGACGGCTCATCGACTCCGATGAAGGCAGCAGCAACAGCGGATTCGCCAGCTTCTATGCCCACCACAACGGAGCCAAGGCCATCATCCGAATCAGCAACAACGGAGTCCGATCCGGAAGCTACTCCGCACTCCTGGAGGCCTTCTGATCCAGACAAGAATTCGAACCTTGCGCAACAACAAAGAGCCTGGTCTCTCCACTTGGAAAGACCAGGCTCGATCGTGCGGGTACCCTGATGATCGTGCCAGAAACCCGCGAAGGACTCGTCGAAGCCTTTTCTTATGACCTCTGGGCCAACCGAGAGTGGTCTGAAATCATCCCGAAGCTCGGCGAACGGGGGCAAGGCGTCTGGGAGCATCTCCTCTTTTGCCACACGATCTGGTACGGCCGCGTGATCAGTGTCGAGGAAACTCCGGCACTACCGGGCGATGTCCTCGCTGGGCTCGAGATCATGACTCAGGCCTGGATCGAAGTCATCCAGACCTCCGACCCAACGGCGTTCGTGAGCTATCAGCGTGGGGAGGAGACCCACTTCCAACTGGTGGAAGATGTTCTCCGCCACGTGGCGAACCACGGAACCTACCACCGGGGCCAGCTCCGCGAGATCGCCGGGCAAGCCGGACTCGAATGGCCAGAAACCGACTACATGCTCTGGAAGCGCCTAGAGATGCCTTAGGAATCCAGGTCCTGTGGAACGCATGGTCCGTAAGACAAAGAAACGGACCTACCCAATCCAAGCGGGAGCAGACAGCGGGACAGCCAGAATCAGGCCCGCTTAAGTCCCGCAGAAATGGACGATACGTTCCGAACCCTTTACTGAGGGACTGAAAAGCCACAAGAAAATCCGCAGGTGAGTGGGATTCTTGTGTTATCCTGTTATAAGACGGCTCTCGACTGGAGGCCTGGTTTTTCTAATGAGGACTTCTTTGGGTTTAGCTGTTCTCGTACTTGCGGGCTCGGTTTGCGCACAGGGAACAAACCTACCGCAGACTTACCGGGTCCACGTGATTCCGGGTGCGGAAACCGTCATCGATTCCTCGGCCGCTGGGGTCGTACTGATTTCTCAGGACAAGATTTGGACGAAAGAACGAGGTGTGCAGCAGCTCGACGGTTCGTTCAACCAGATCACCCAAGAAGGATATTCCCTGGGCGCGCGGGGAACTCGGGCCGCCATTGCAGATCCTTTGGGCAACGTCACCCTCCTGCCCGAACGAAGTCCCGAGGGAGTCTTCCTTCGGCGGGCGCTATACCGAACTAAGGAAGGAACCCTGTATGGCGCCACAGATTCGGGGCTCTGGATTCGAGATCCCCTGGGCAATTATCGCTTTCCATCCTCGAACTTGCCGCTTCCCCTCGATGCGCGGTTTTGGGTTGTTGGAGATCGGATCTTTGCGCCGCGAAGCTCATTCACTCCGACGGTCATTACGTGGCACCCCGACACAAACGCGCAGTATCTGCCTTGGGGACATCTTCAAAAAGTCACGACCGACGGGATACTCCTTACCCGAGGAATTGACAACAAGCAAAGGCTCTACTCGACGAACGGGTCCTTTGAAATTGTTTCCGAAGATGACAATTTGTACCTCCCGACTGCCCATAGCGGATACGCCCGCTCGGTGACAGCCGAGGCCTTCCAAGGTTGGCGAAAAGAACTTCTGATTGGGCCAAATCCTAACGGCCGTGGTGGGGGTTGGGTCGGTGGGGCAATGGACAATTCCAGCGTTCGGGGCCTTGGTTTCCTCTCTCTCCTCGCGAATGACGACGCCAACAACATCGTGATTCGGGGATACACGAGCAAGGACCTAACGGAGCGAACTTACTACCTGGAAGCCGTTCCCGAACCGAGTTCGATGTTGGGACTGGGGGCCGCGCTCGGAGCATTCTTGGCACGTCGAAAGTTGCGGAGACGCAACCTGCCTACTCTAGCACTGACCATCTTGATCGCGGCCGCAATCTCGCCGGCGGCTTGGGGACAGCGAACCTTTGCGATCGGCCCGACGATTGGCCCGTCGCTCGACTTCGACCGGGATTCCGTCTCGGGTTCGATCGCCCCGAACCTCAATATGGCGTATACGGAAACCGATACCGACACCTGGCAGTGGACCTCCACTCGCTCCTATCGGAAGCTTTCCCACGAATCGTTGGCCCGGAGACTTTCTGAGACGCTCATGCCCATGGGGTTGCCGGTCACCATCCCAACGATCGTTGCGATCAACAGCCAAGGGACGACCATCGGCTGGGGATATGTCCGAACAGAGATTTTCCCAATCGTTTGGGATGCGGCCGGGGTCCTCACTAACTTGAACAGCGACACTCGCTTCGGCAGCGATCTGCAGTGGCCGAAAGATATCAACGATGCGGGCTGGATCGCAGGGATCGAACTCTATGGTCGGCCAATGCTCAGGTTGGGTCTAGGCCACTGGGACTATTTTGATCAACTTCCGGCCCTCACCCACAAGACAAATAATATTCAAATCACCGAATCCGGATTGACCTTCTTTGACTATAACCAGCGAATCTATCAACGTCGGTTGGATGGCAGCCTGGTGATCTTGCCCGGTCAAGGCAGACTCGTCGCCATCAACGATCTGGGGCACTACGTAGTTTCCGAGACCGAGTCCCTTCCCGGATTCCGATACCGAATCCGTATACGGTTGTTTGGCGCCGACCCCGATCCGAAGGTGCTGGCCGATTACGAGTCATCGGATAGCAGGCGTCAGCCTTTTGTGACCCTCGCCAACGACGGGACGATATATGGAACGTTCTGGGCAACAACCGAGAGCGGACCCTACATTCCGCCAAAGTTTCGGTTTCCAGATGGGACAGTGACTGGTGAGATTCGAATCCCTGTGCCCGAAGATCCCGCGCGACTGGGCTGGCTCACCGCTCACGGAAGGCTGAACTCGGCAGGCTTCTTCCTAGCAGAATTTCGGCGGCCAGACCCTCTCTCCACTTATCCCACCTTCCATCTGGGTTCGATTGTGCAATACCGGGCCGGACGCCAAGCCCCCGTTTCCGGCCGATCGGGGAGAATCGGTCTCCCATAAGAACACAAAGAAGGTCAGGCTCCTTCTAGGGGCCTGACCTTCGCTCCAGCTTAAGTGATTGCCTGACTTACTTCGCGGCGGCGGCCTTGGCGTTGGCGGCCTTCATCATCCGCGAGGTGCGGCGGGCGGCTTGGTTCTTGTGGATGATCCCGCGTTGGGAGGCCTTATCCAGAGCCTTTTGGGCGAGAGCCGCGTTGGTGGTCGCAACGGCCGGTTCGTCGGCCTTCCGGACCTTCTTGATCAGCGTCTTGAGCGACGCCTTGGTGGACTGGTTTGCCGCGCGCTTCTTCGCGTTGCGCCGCAGGTCCTTTTTCATCGACTTGATATTTGCCATAAATTCTTCTTACTGATCCGTTGGATTCTGTCGATCCGCTAGGCCGATTAGGAAAGATACCCGATCCTAGCGCTTGAGAACAAATTTCCTCTTTTGTTTGTCGAAGCCCTGCTCGTTCTTCTTGGCGTCGTAGTGCCAGACCGGCGAACCCGAACGCTGATAGAAGCAGGCATAGCTGCTAAGGAGCGAGGCGATGAGCCGTCGGCTACTTCGGCGGACAACGTTCACCTCCCAGAGGATGGTGAGGAAGTCGGCGCCCTTCGGCCAGTGCGTCATCACCTCTTGCAGAACCTCCAGCGTGGACATGCCCTCGCTGCGGCTCTGAATGTCGCGGAGCTCTTCCATCCGCTGGCTGGTGATGAAGACGACCGGGTCGGTTTGCTCGGCCCACTGAAACTCGAAGACGTTGGGCTTCGGCGTCTTGGTGAGGCTGAAGACCGCACCCGACTCGACCGGCTGCTCGAGGAAGACCTCAATGAGACCAAAGAGCAACCGCGCTTCGAGATTGGCCCAGACCTGAATCTCTCGGCCGCTCGGATCGATGAACTGCAGTTCTTGGATCCGCGGTTCTTGGTCGAGCCATCCGGTCGGGAACTGCGAGAGCGGGAACGTCCCAAGCTCTCGGTGAATCGGCTTGAGCACCAAGCTGAGCTGCTCGGGCATCGACTTGGGGGTCGCCATCACGTCCTCGTCCAGAACGTCGGTGGCCAGCGGGTGGTTCAGCAAGCGCCGGAGCGTGGTGCTGAGACCTTCGTCGCTGAGTTCGCAGTCGACAAACTCGTCTTCCTCGTCGCGGACGTCGGTGAGAACGTATTGGAACAGGTCCGGCATCTCTTCGATGTAATCCGGAGCCGTTTCGGCCTTGCGGAATCGGTCGCCGCCGACCCAAACGATGCCGCTCTGCTTGCGCAGGGCCGCGATCACGTTTTGGAGGTCGTAGGGGAACGTCTTCACGCTCGGCGTGATCTCATAGAATTCTTCGAGAAGCTTGGTCGCGGTGATGGTCTGCTCAGAACCGGCGACCTTGGCCGCCATCCGTTCGACGTCTTCGGTCTTGACCTCGATGGGCGCCGCGTCATCGATCTCGACCGTCGGGGCGATCCGCTCGGCAAGCTTGATGGCTGCGCTGACCCATTTCTTGGCATCTTCGGCGCTGGTGAGGATGCCATCCGCGCCGTAGACGTAGCCCGGCAGGTTCAGTAGGCGAGCGTTGAAGCTCTTCCAATCATAGAGCAGGGGCGAATGAGGGGCTTGTGGATTCAGCTTGAGCCAAGCCAGGGCACCGATCAACTTGACCGGAACCGGGGCCAGCTTCTTCAGCGCTTGTTCCATCGCGTCGGGGGCTCGCCAGTCGAAATCTCCCAGCTTTGCGTGGGCTTCTTCGACTTCTTCGCGCGTCAGTCGGTTCATCCCAAGGGCCCGCTCGACGGTCTCGTCGTAGGCGTGGAAAACCCAGGTGTTGAGGGCGATTTCTCCCGCGTTGGTGATGAAGAGGTCGGGGTGCCGCGAGACCATGCGGTCGAGCCGGGCTTCGATCTCCTCCTCGCTTTCTTCTCGTCCCGCAGCGAGATCCTTGATGAGCAGCGAAAGCGGCATCGGGCCGCCAAAGCGGTCGACCGTTGTTCGGACGGCTTCGGCAAAAGGACGTCCCTCGCCCGCCAGTCGGGCGGCGGGGATCCAGCGGCGGTCGCTGTAAGCGAACTTTTCGGGGTTGCTGGCCAGGAGGGATCGGATCGCGGCCAGCCCGATTCCGTCGCTCTCCAGCCGCTCGGCGAGTTCGCTGAGCTTGACGGCGGAATGCAAATCGGTCAGGGCGCCGAGGATCAGTCGGTCAGCATAGGAGCGGGCGCTCAGTTCTTCGGGTTTGAGTTCGACGGGTTTCGCCAAGGGGTCACCTGGTGCGCCCGGCGAGGTCCAATGCAATTCGGGCGCGAACTCTCATTGTGGCATATCTGCGGGGCTGGGGTCTACGTTCATGGCGAGGCCCTGGGC
>DDSL01000016.1 GCA_002343825.1 Chthonomonas sp. UBA2391 | reverse complement strand
CCGCTTTCGACATGGACAACTAACCCAGCGGGATTCGAGTTTAGTCAGAGGTATGGGTTCGGACTCCTCGATGTTGATGAGTTGCTCGCCTCCCTGGTTGCTTATCCCCAACTGACCTCGCTCAAGAAGTTCACACCCCCGACCCGGATCCTCAATGCGCCGATCCCCGACGGCCCGTCCGTCCCGAATCCAACCCGCGTCAAATTCACGAACTCGACCACGGGAAGTGTCGAAGAAGTCCGGGTCCGGATCAAGGCAACTCATGGCCGAATCGGTCACCTGAGAGTGGTCGTCCGGCATCCTTCGGGTTTCGAGAGCACGGTCCTCATGAACTCCTCGGAGGACCAAGCCAACCTCGATTGGTGGGTGATGAGCAATGCCTTTTGGGGTATGTCCGCGGCGGGCGAGTGGGAGGTCCAAGTCTTCGACGTTGATGACGGATTTCCAGGAGTTTTGAACGAGTGCCAGATGGAGGTCTACATCGGCGAGCCGATCGGTCGGCAAAGGATCCAGATTCAACTTGATCACGAGGACTATCTAGGGGGCATCACCGGTTTTCCGGCCACCATCCGGGTCTATGGTCGAGGGTCGCGAACCCTCATTCATCAAACGATCCGGTACCCCAATGCTTCCGGCCGCATCGAGTTTCCCCTAGACCTCACCGACGGGTCCTACGACTTCTGGGTGAAGACCGGGCACTGGCTCTCCAAGAGTAGGCTCAATATCCCCTTGGTCGCGGGGAATCCTCTACCGATCGCGATGCCCCTCCGCAACGGCGACGTGGATGAAGACAACGAAGTCAGTATCTTCGACTACATCATCCTTAGCNNCGACTACATCATCCTTAGCCAGAACTTCGGGCGGGTCGTGCGGGGCATCGGCACCGACCCCAATGCCGACCTCGACGGAGATGGTGAGGTCACGATCTTCGACTACATCATCCTCAGCCAGAACTTTGGCCTAGAAGGAGATTGATCGAGGCCAATCGAGCCGCCTGTAATTGGGCAAAACTTGCGAACGAAACGACTTTCCCGCAAGTCTTCCCTGTATTGAGGGAAGGAATCCCGCCATTCTGGGATTTCTTTTGTACAATGTTGCCCATACAAGCTCCCGATCTGAGGAGCAACGAGAGTTCAGCAATCATGAAGGAATTGAAATCACTGGCCGTCCTCGCCGGACTGGCCGTTGGAAGCACTAGCTTTAGCCAGCAGGTCAACTATAACTCCGCCTACGAGGATCATTCGACTCGGGAAGTGCGAGAGTCCGTCATTGCCCCGCGGCAAGTCTTGAGCCAGGTCGCCCTGAAGCTTGAGCCCGGCTTGAATCCCCTTGCCTTTGGCGCTCGGTACGGCTTGACCTATCTGGAGACCTTCCGGAGTGACCCGAACCACCATATCTTCGGCACCAATCGCCCGGCAGGAGAAACCGATTCCATCGCCGCTAGCTTTGTCGGGATGAGCGGCGTTGTGCAGGCCGATCCGATCGAGGTGAGCCGGCTTGCCCAACTCGCCTTCGTCTCGAACGATCCGTTCTTCCCCATCATCAGTTCTTCGGTTGGGCAGTGGCACCTGAACAACACCGCCACCCCTGGGCTGGACGTCAACGTGATCCCCGCTTGGAATCGAGACGTCACCGGATTGAACGTCTTGATCGGCATCGTCGATGATGGCCTCGAAGCCGCTCACCCGGACCTGTCCCCCGGATTCTCGCTGGCCGACAGCTTTAACTGGCCGACCGGAGCGCAAGACCCGACCCCGACCGTGACCAGCGATCGCCACGGCACGTCGGTCGCGGGTGTTGCGGGGGCCCGTGGCGGGAACGGACTTGGCGTCGCCGGGGCAGCTCCCTTGGCCCGACTAGGCGGACTGAGGCTCTCCTTCGGCTCGAGCACGAGCGCAAACTTCGCCGATGCCGTGAAGTACCGTAGCTCGGGCGCAATCCGCACCTACGGTGTCAAGAACCACTCCTACGGCTACACCGCGCCGTTTATTGCGGACAGTCTGAGCTTTGTGGCCGCCCAAGAATCGGCCGCTGCCGGGACCCTCCACGCCTTTGCTGCAGGCAACGCGCGCGGAACGACGGCCCAGGATAGCGGGAAGCAAAACGTGCTGAACCAAACGGGGGTCATCGCCGTGGCCGCGCTCGGCTCCAACGGAATCTATAGCGACTACAGCTCCTTTGGACCGAACGTGTTCATCACCGCCCCCAGCAGCTCGGCCGGGCTCAGGGGCATCACGACGACCGACAGAGTGGGTTCGGCCGGATACAACGGCACCTCCGACGCGAACTACACCAATGCCTTCGGCGGGACCAGTTCGGCCTCTCCGCTTGTCGCCGGACTCTTGGCCTTGGTCAAGCAGGTCAATCCCCAGGCTGAAGCCCGGATCGTCAAGCACAACCTCGCCCGCACGTCGCGGATCGTCAACGCGACGGATAACACCGTGAGTTCGGATGGCGGATGGAAGACCAACGCGGCTGGTCTGGCGTTCAACCAAAACTACGGATTCGGAAACCCCGACGCCAATGCCCTCACCATCGCTACGGCGCAATATCCTCGAGCGACGCCCCGAGTGACTTTCGATTCGGGCAACGTCTCTGGAGGCACCATTCCGGACAACACCGGCGCGGCCCGAATCGTGGACGTGAACAACCCCACCAACGGAAAGGTTGAGGACGTCCTCCTGACGGTGAACGCGACCCACGCTCGGCGTGGCGACCTGCAGATCTTCGTGACCAGTCCGAGCGGAACCCGATCGCGGTTCACCTATCGATCCCCGAGTGACGCCTCGGCCAACATGAGCTGGACCTTCCTCGGCAATGCCTTTTGGGGTGAGCCCGCCGCCGGCCAATGGCGCGTGGAGGTCTTCGATGTTTACTCCGGCAACACTGGCTCCCTGACCAATGTCCGCCTGCAAGTCAACATGGGTGACCGCGTTGGCCGACAAACGGTCAACGGCAATGTGGCCCTTGGAGACTTCGTCGGAACCGTGAACTCTGAGACCGTCACGGTTCAGGTCTACCAAGCTGGCACCAGCACGGTCGTCGCCAGCACCGCGGCCAGCTTGGATGGCTCGGGCAACTTCACCTGGAATCCCGAACTCGTGGATGGAATCTACGACGTGGCGGTCAAGGGAGCCCACTGGCTCCGACGACGAATCAATGGGGTCGCACTCGCCGCAACGGGCTCTGTCAGCCAGAACTTCTCGCTCGTGAATGGCGACGTCGATGGCGATAACTCGGTGACGATCTTTGACTACATCGACCTGAGCAGCGACTTCGACAAGGCCGCTAGCGAGGCCGCGAACCCTGGCTCGGACCTTGATGGTGACGGAGCGGTGACGATCTTCGATTACATCGTTCTGAGCAACAACTTCGACCAAGTCGGAGACTGACAGAAACCCATTGGGTAAGGTGGCGGGCATGGAGAACCTCCCCGCCACCGAGGCCCATGCATGGCTTCACCAATTGGTCGGCTCATGGAAGATCACCAGCGACCCTTACACTCCTGCCGAATACGCCTTCGAATCAGAGGAGACCGTCGAAAAGATCGGCGAAATCTGGATCCGTTCGAGGGGCTGGATGCCAATGGCTGATGGTCGGGGCCATTATGAATCGGTGCTCGGGTTCGACCCGAAACTCGGAAAGTTTGTGGGCAACTGGATCGGGACCATGATGCACCACCACTGGGTGTACCTCGGCGAACTCACACCCGACGGAAGGAGCCTCGTGCTCACTTCGGAGGGTCCGGCTTTTGACGGATCTGAACGTGTGCAGACCTATCGGGACATCATCACCGTGCACTCCCCGGACCACCGCACCCTCACTTCTGAGGTCTTGGGCGACGACGGCGAGTGGCAGCGATTCATGACCACCCACCAGAATCGTGAGTCGAACTTGCCCTAACCAGCACAAGCCGGACGCAGAACCTGCGCACGTTAGCATAGAATACAGTTGTAATGGCAACTCCGCGCAGTGTCGTCGTCGTCGGAGGGGGTCTGGCGGGACTAATGACCACCCTCAAATTGGCTGAAGCAGGCGTCAATGTCAAGCTCTTCAGCATTGTCCCGGTCAAGCGTAGCCACAGTGTCTGCGCCCAGGGCGGCATCAACGGAGCGGTCAACCTGCGCGGCGAAGGGGACTCGCCCTATCTTCACTTCGAAGACACCATCACCGGCGGCGACTTCTTGAACCATCAGCCTCCGGTCATGCGAATGGCCGAGCGCGCGCCCGCCATGATCTACCTTTTGGACCGAATGGGGGTCCCATTCAACCGCACCAGCGAGGGCCTTCTCAGCTTCCGGCGCTTTGGCGGCACCCTCAAGCACCGGACGGCCCACGCAGGCGCCACCACCGGCCAGCAACTTCTCTATGCCTTGGATGAGCAAGTCCGCCGGTATGAGGCCGGAAACAAGGTTCAAAAGTTTGAGGGTTACGAGTTTGTCGGACTGATCAAGGACGACAACGGAGTTTGTCGAGGTGTGATCGCCCAGAACCTGCGCACGATGGCGATCGAATCCTTCCCGGCCGACGCCGTGGTCATCGCGACTGGGGGCAACGGGGTCATCTTTGGCCGCAGCACCAATTCGATCATCAACACCGGCGCGGCCGTCTCGATCTGCTACCAACAAGGGGCCCACTACGGCAATCCGGAAATGGTCCAGATTCACCCGACTGCGATCCCCGGCGAAGACAAGTGCCGCCTGATGAGCGAGTCGGTTCGAGGCGAGGGCGGACGCATCTGGACGCCACGCGATCCCCACGACGAGCGCCACCCGACCAGCATCCCCGAAAAAGATCGCTGGTACTTCTGTGAAGAGCTTGATCCTGTCTATGGCAACCTCCTCAGCCGCGACATCGTGAGCTTTGCGATCTACTGCGTCTGCCGGATCGGCAAGGGCATCAAGGGCCGCCAGCAGGTCTATCTCGATATCACCCACCTCCACAACTCGCGCGGAGGACCTTATAGCCGCGACCAGATCAACGACAAGCTGGAAGGCGTGCTGGAGATCTACGAAAAGTTCATGCGCGAGGACNNATGGGCGGCCTTTGGGTGGACTACGAAAAGGGTCACGGCGAGAACACGCTCGATCTTGATTCGCCAAAGAACCAGATGACCAACGTCCCCGGACTCTATGCTTCTGGAGAGGCCGACTACCAGTACCATGGAGCCAACCGACTCGGGGCGAACGCTCTGCTGAGCTGCCTGACTGGCGGTGAGCTCACGGCCCAGGGCGTCATGGCCTACCTGAAGAACTTGCCCGCCCCCAGTGAAGACGTCCCCTCCCACGT
>DDSL01000047.1 GCA_002343825.1 Chthonomonas sp. UBA2391 | reverse complement strand
CCTATGGCGAGACCCAGCACCGGCCCAAGGTCTATCTGAAGCGAGCCGCCGATACGGCCATCGCCATGTTCGAGTTTGGGTGGCTCAACTACGTCCGCACCGTCGGGATCCTGGGCTACGCCCGTCTCTACGACATCCTCGAAGACCTGAAGCGGGAGCGGATGAACGACGAAGCCGCCCGCCTGGAACGCCATGTCCGGCACAAAGCCGAGGAAATGGTCAAGCAGGCTTATCCCTATGCCGGAGAATCCGTGCTCGATACCAGCGGATTCGAAGAGGTCCACGCCGCCGCCGTCTTCCTCGAAAACGACGAACATCTTGAGCGCACTCTCCGGTGTGCCTATGCGGCCCGCTCGCTGGCCCCAAGTTGGTGGTGGTACGGCAGCGACAAGCGAAGCTGGGACGGAGCGGACTCCACTCCGCTGAAGGCGCTCATCGACCGCGGCGAAGCCTGTCTCGCCCACACGACGATCCCCAACTCAAGCCTTTTCTTTGAGCAACTTCGGCGGGATTATCTGGCGATTCCCGACGCTTATATGCGGCTTGCCTTTGGCGGGATGCTCGGCCCGTGGGCTTTGGTCCGCAGCGACGGCGCGGCCAGCATGTGCTACTGCCCCGATCTCAGCAGCCGTCACCATGGCTATAACCCTTATACCGGCGCCAGCGGCCTCGGCTATTTCCACTATCTCCGAACGGTGGCCGCGTATGTTCTTCCCAATCGCAGCGCCGGGGCATTCAGCTTTGGTTGCCACTTCGACCAAGACGAGACCCGGTATGTCGTGCGGCCCTGGGACGGAGTCGGCAAGCGCGTCGTGCTCCGTCAGATCGAAGCCGAATTCGAGCTCGGCTTTGGCCGGATCGAGGAGCTGACGCTTGACCACCGCAAACGATGGGCCGAGTTGCAAGTCGAAAACCCGAGCGATAAAAATGTTCGTTCCTTCCTTAAGGTTCGGGGGCTGTGGGGATCCGTGCTCCAGGTTCAAAACCGCAACGTCGAAGTCCAGCGCGGGGTGGCCACGGCCACCATCGACCTTCCAGCGGGTAAAACCGTGAGTCTCTCGATCAAGGTAGTCCGATGAATATTCCTCAATGGTGGCTAGTGCTGAGCGGAGTCTTCTTCGCGCTTTCTATCCTGCTCGTCTTTGGCCTCCTGATCGCCCTCTTCTTCTTGATTGGCGCCATCAAGGAGATCGGCCAGAAGGTCTCCGCCCTCACCAGCCGGGTTGAATCGATGACCGCCCAGGTTGAAGAGCTGGTCGAAACCGTCCAAGTGACCACCCGAGGCGTCGGCCAGAGGGCGGTCTCGATCAGCGATTCCGCGGCCCTGATCTCCCGAGGGCTGGCCCAGAAGACCGACATCATCGCAACCGGATTCTTGGTGCTGAACGTCTTGCGTCGGATTCTCGCCGCGCGGCGCCGCTAGAAGCGTTCGTCATCAAGGCAGTCGTTCACAAAGTTCAGGATCCCTCGCGACTGCGTCGCCGGTCGCCGCTTCGCAAAGTTTAGGACCCGGTCGAGAGACTTGGGCAGGAGCCCAGATAGTCGCCGGATTTCCGCGCGATGGTCTTCGGTAAAGCCACCTTTTGCGTTTGCTTTCAGAAACTTCTTCAGCTGATCTTGAACTTTGGTGGATGTGATCGGAGTTGTCGCCGGGACCGCGTTTCGGAGGAGTTGGTCGACAAGATCCTCGGAAGAAGCCGCGCGACTGGAGCCAAAGATGTTGAAGATCGTCCCCCCGCCAGAACTGTAGTACTCAAGGTCGAGAGCCTGCTCCCCGAAGGTCCGCAGGTCCTTACGGAACGTGATCCATCCCTGCCCCTCGGCCTTTGGAAGCCGGGCGATCGCGCGGTCGTTCTTGCGACCCACGACCGCGGCCCAGGTCCATTCGGCTTGCGACATCCCAGCCGTCGAGTCGCCGTTTTCTTGGGTGAAAACCTCGAACCAACGGGTGCGCCCCATCTGCAGAATCTGCTCGTCGGTAAAGTCTTGACTCTGGGCGACCAGCACGGCGCAAAAGATGCTCGCAAACATGCGGTGATTATCCCCACAAATCAGGCCGAAAATTGTCGATATGAAGGGCAAAGTTTCGATCATCCTGGGTATCGGCGTTTTCTTGCTGGGCGTTTCCCCTGGCCTCTTCGCCAAACCACGCACGACCAGCGGGCCAAAGCCGAGCGTCACCGGAACCATCCTGGGTGAGCCGTTTGGAGCTCCGTTTGCCCGTCTCAAGAAGATGCAACCGGCAGAAGCCAAACTCTCGGGCAAAGTCACAGATCGAGCCCAGAGCTACGAAATTGCGTTCCACGTTGAGAACGAGTTCGTGCCCGATAACGAGATCTCAATCTGGTTCAACTTAGAGGTCAATCAACCCATCGAAGGTCTAAACCTGAACTGGAAAGCCACGAAGTTCGGTACCGAGGAACATCGGCTCCAATCGTTCCCCGTGAAGAGACCGGCCAGCGTAGGCCGGGGCATCACAACGGTCTTCGTCCGCCGCGAAGTCCGCGGCAAATCGAAAATGGAGAGCTATAGCGATCAGATCTCGGCCACGATCAAGCTCGGCAACATCAAGAATGGTCGCATCCCAGGAAAGATCGTGCTGCGCCTGCCCGGTCGTGACGGAGCGATTCAGGGCAGCTTTCTGGCCCAAGTCACCAAGTAAACTCATGGCGTGATCGAAAGCCCGTTTTTGCATGCTCTCTCCCAGAGAGTCCTCGTCTTTGATGGCGCGATGGGAACCGAACTTCAGCGGGCTGATCTCGATCGCTCGGCCTTTATCTTGGACCCGAATGCGAACCTGCCGACCAAGGCGCGAGCTGCGGCCGAGCGGCTGAATGGGGAGTATCTGGAAGGTTGCAACGAGATCCTCAACCTCACCCGCCCAGATGCAGTCCAGGCCGTCCACGAGAGCTACTTGGCGGTCGGCAGCGACCTGATCGAAACCAATACCTTTGGTTCAACCAGCGTCGTCCTCGGGGAGTACGACATCTCCGAACTCGACTACGAGATTTCGCTGGCTGCCGCCCAAATTGCTCGCCGGGCCTGCGACAAGTTTTCGACCCCTGAGAAGCCCCGATTCGTCTGCGGCGCTCTCGGCCCCGGCACCAAGCTGGTCTCGCTGGGACAGGTGAGCTGGGAGGAGTTGGTCCGAACCTACCGCGAGGGATTCCGCGGCCTTCTAGAAGGCGGGGCCGACGTCTTGCTCCTCGAGACCCTGCAAGATCTTCTCATGGTGAAGGCGGGTCTAGTCGCGGCCCGTGAGGCCATGGAGGTGACCGAGCGACGTGTCCCCATCATCGTCCAGGTGACGATCGAACAGATGGGCACAATGCTCCTCGGATCCGACCTCCTCGCCGCCGTCAACATGATCGAATGCTTCCCCGAAGTGGTGGCGATCGGGATGAACTGCGCCACCGGTCCGGTCGAAATGGCTCCCTATGTCCGTCAGCTTGGCCAAGTGAGTACCCGGCCCCTGAGCATCCAGCCCAACGCCGGACTACCAGTGATGGAAGGTGGCCGAGCCGTCTACAAACTCAGTCCGTCGGAATTGGCAGAGTTTCATGTTCGGTTTGCTGAGGAGCACGGAGTCGCGATCGCCGGTGGATGTTGTGGCACGACTCCTGCTCACCTGGAAGCTGTCGCCACGGCTGTCGGGGGCCGTCCCCACGCCAGCTCCGCTCACTGGATGCAGGTGCGACACCTCTACCCGGGATTCGATTTCCACCTCAATACTCGCGAGCGCGAGGCCGGGCTTAAGCTGGTCGGTTGTTCGTCGCTTTACCAATTTCAACCCTACGAGCAAGACAATAGCTTCTTGATTATCGGCGAAAAGACTAACGCCAACGGCAGCAAGGCCTTCCGCGAGATGCTTGCCGGCGAAAACTGGGAGGGTCTGACCGAACTCGCCCGCGAACTGGAGGGTGAAGGCTCTCACGTCCTAGATGTCTGTGTCGCCTACGTTGGCCGCGACGAGGTCCGCGACATGCAAGAGCTTCTTCGGCGCTATAACCAGCACATCACGGTCCCGCTCATGATCGACTCGACCGAGGTGCCGGTCGTGGAGGCCGCCCTGCAGATGGTCGCGGGCAAGCCGATCATCAACTCGATCAATTTTGAGGATGGCGAGGAGCGAACCCAGAAGGTTCTCGGACTCGCCCGAAAATACGGGGCTGGGGTCGTCGCGTTAACCATCGACGAAGATGGGATGGCCAAATCTCGTGAGAAGAAGTTCGCCATCGCCGAGCGCCTGATCGACCGGACCCGAGCCGCCGGCCTCCCCGACCACGACCTCTTCATCGATGCCCTGACCTTCACGCTGGGATCCGGCGATGAAGAGTTCCGCGAATCGGCCATCGAGACGATCGAGGCGATTCGCATGATCAAGGCTGCTTATCCCCGCGTGAATTCGACGCTCGGCGTGAGCAACGTGAGCTTCGGCCTGAAGCCGGCGGCCCGACACGTACTCAACTCGGTCTTCTTGCACCACGCCCGAGAGGCGGGTTTGACAAGCGCCATCGTGCACTTCAGCAAGATCCTGCCCGAGAGCCGCATCGACGGAGAGATCTGGAAGATCGCCGAAGACCTGGTCTTCGATCAGCGAGCCTTCGCGGTCGCGCAGTAGAAGCGGTCACGGTTGGCGCGGTGAGCGCGCAGCGATTGCAGTGCCACGACTTCAAGAGCCCAATTCGTGATGATACGGCACGGGCTCCTTGTGGGCGTCGTCGGTTTGATAGAGCTCACCGGTCTTTTCGGCGTGGACCACGGCTTGCAGGCTTGCGAGCGCCACCTCGACTTGCTTTTCTTCCGGTTCGATGGTGGTGAGAAACTTCTGCGAGGCGAGGCCCGGCCAAAAGGCGATGTTGACCCACCGCTGGTCGCGCAGTTTGCCCGCCAGTCGCAGCAATTCATAGCTGATCCCCGCGATCATCGGAACAAGGATAAAGAGTTCAAGCCCGATCCGGGCCAAGGCATCGAGGTACCAGGTTCCCGGCTGACCCGTGATCGGGTAGCGCGGTACGAAAGGTAACAGCAACAGCCCGACCAAGAAAACGATGACGGCAAAGCTGGTCCCACACCGAGGATGGAGCCGGGTCTGGAGTTTGCATTCCTCCATGCTGAGCGGTCGATCGTGTTCCCACGTGTTGATGGCCTTGTGCTCGGCCCCGTGATATTTGAAGACTTCTCGGATCGCGGCAAGACGGCTGATGCCCCACAGATAACCGAGGAAGATCACGATCTTGATGAGCTCAGCCAGGATATTCGTGAGAGTTCCCTTCTTGTCACCGGCTTGAACCCCTGTGAGCTGAGCCAAAAACTGCGGGATCGCGTTGAAGATCACAAAGCCGAGACCCAGTCCTACGACCATCGCGAGCACGATCTGCGCCTTCTGCCAGAATTCGTCCTTCTTCTTTTCCTGGGGAGAGCGCAGGTCCGGCACCTCTCCGGCTCCTTCTTCAGCACCCCCGGGCGATCCTGATCCATCACCCTCCCCGCCGAACTTAGGGTCAAGTTGAACCTGGCTGGCAAAATTCATCGCCTTGGTCCCGAGCGTCATTGCGTCCAGAATCGCGAACGTCCCACGCAAGAAGGGCAATTTGAGCCACCGCTGCCGACCGATCCAGGTCTTTTCAAGTGGCTCTGTGCGGACCACAATCTGGCCGTTTGGGGCGCGGCACGCGATCGCATAATAGTTCGGCGACCGCATCATCACGCCTTCGACGATCGCCTGTCCCCCAAAAGAGAGGTAATCGGATTTGGGCATCGACCGATAATAGCACCGATGCCCGTCCTAGGACTTTCCTCTGGTTTTCGCAAAAAACTAGATTCAACGAACAATTCGGCAACGCCAGCGTCTAAACTACTCGTACCTCATGGAGGTGAGATATGAAAGTCGGAACGTTACCGAACAATCTGCAACTCACTCAGGAGGAAGCCTTCGCGCTGTTGAGCTTGTGCATGACAAGCCCCAATAAGCTCGATGGATTATCCGAACAAGCACTCCAAAAGCTGGCAGCCTATTGCGCGCAATCATCTCCCGATCTTCTATCGGGCTCCAGCCTCGGGGTCTCTGAGTACGACCGGGTGGGATGAAAATCCCGCCCTTTTTATTTTTCTTCCCGACTCGCTTCTCGCAGGGCCTGAATCAGCTCGACCTGAATCGACGTCGCCGTCACATCGCTCCGCGTCCGCTCAAGGACCGCGCGTAACGCGTCGGTCGTGCGCCGCAGCCCACCCGTGAGCCCATCGGGGAAATCGAACCCGATCAGCGATTCATAAACGGCCTCCATGATCCCAAGTAGCCTTTCGGCTTCGGCCATGTTTCCCGAGCGGACCTCATCAAGGACATAGCGGCGGATCTCGCTCGCCGCCTCGCCCATGCCATGAAGGTAGCTTGCCGCCTGGACCTGCAACTGGTTTGCGGTTGGAACGGGTCGCCCGAGCGCCATCGCCAGCACGGCTGCGGCCTCGACCAACTCCTTTTCGGCATCTTGGAGGTACCCGGCATAGAGGATCTCGGGGCTGTCGTCGGCCGCCGAGCGCGCGTGGGCAGCCAGAGCTTTGGCCTCATCCAAAAGGCGCTGGGCTTCGTCAAACTGACGCCGGTGGCAAAACCGGATGCTCTTGCTTGCCGTTTGGATAAGCTTTCTCGCTTGACCCAGGGCCTCTTCTCGAGCCTGGTGGAGCCGATCCATCACGGGCCGAACTTCGGCCATTGCTTCGATCCAAGAATGTTCGTTGCTCATAGGACGCGCCTCCGGCGCAAACTCACAAAGTCATGATGCCCGATGATGATGTGGTCATGGAGCGGAATCTCGAGCGTCCGGCCTAACCCGGCCAGCTTGATCGTGATATCGATGTCTTCTTGGCTGGGTTCGGGGTCACCGCTCGGATGGTTGTGGACCACCACGATGCTCGCGGCTCCCTCTCGAATCGCCTCGCGGAAGACCTCCCTTGGGCCCACGACCGACATCCCCACCGTCCCGATGTGGATGGTCCGAATACCAATGATCCCGTTCTTGGAGTTCAAGAGCACAGCGCAGAAGTGTTCCCGGTTCTCATCGGCAAGATGGGCAAATAGGGCCGCGATGTCGTCGGGACCGTTGATGGTTTTCACCTGTCCTTTGGCACTCATGCCGCTCCGGCGGCCAAGCTCGATCGCCGCCAAAAGGCGCAGCGCCTGATACTCTTCCCCGCCGATCATCTGTTGGAGGTCGGCCGGTCCCAAGTTCCCGATCATATTGATGCCGTAGCGGCGCAACATCGCCCGGGCCAGGTCTTCTTCTTCGTCTCCAGGCGTTTTTGCGGGCGAGGCCATGACGGCCACCAGATCGACCGGTGAGGCAGACCGGATCCCCATCCTCACAATTCGATCTAGGGCGGTTTCCGGCGTCTCCAAAGTCCTCCCCTAGTCGCTGGCGACGATGTTCACGAGCTTGCCGGGGACCACGATCACCTTGCGGATCGTCTTGCCTTCGAGCAAGGCGGCGATCTTGGGAAGTCCCTTGGTCGTGGCTTCCAGAGTCGCCTGATCGGCGCCCGCCGCCGCCTCAAAGGTATCGCGGAGCTTGCCGTTGACCTGAACGGCGATGGTGACCTCACTGGCCTGGGCCAGCTTCGCGTCAAATCGCGGCCAATTGGCCCGGTAGGTAAAGCCCTCGCGCTTCAGCTCGTTGGTCCAGAGTTCGTCCGCGCTATGCGGCGCGGCTGGGGCCAGAACCAAAACGAGACTTTCGGCGGCCTCGCTGAGGGCCAGTTGCACATCTCTTCCCTCCGGGTTGGTCTTGAGCACCTCGGCCACTTCGTTCAAGAAGATCATCATCGCCGAGATGTAGGTGTTAAAGGCAAACTTCTCGATGTCCTCGCTCGCTTTTTTGATCAGCTGATGGGTGAGCTGACGGATCTTCCGCGCGGCTGGGGAGAGTTCGAGCTCTTGGATCTCGTGGGTCCACTCGAAGACATAGTTCGGCGCGACGTCGCTGACGAACTTGAAAACCCGATGCAGGAACCGCACGGCCCCCTGCATCCCCTCGTTGCTCCACTGGATCTCGGCATCAAAGGGGGCGACAAAGAGCTCATAAACGCGCAGCGCGTCGGCTCCGTATTGCTCAACCGCCTCGTCGGGGGTCACGACGTTGCCTTTCGATTTACTCATGCGAGCCCACCGCCACGTGACCTCGTCTTCCGGTAGCTGGGCGGCCTCTTCAAAGCTGATGAGGATTCCATCGTTCTGCTCCTCGATGCTGAGCTTCTCGCCCGGCTTCGGCTTGCGATAGGGGGTTCGTCCGAGCACTTGGCCCTGGTTCTCCAGCCGCTGGAACGGCTCCTTGCAGCTCACCAAGCCAAGGTCGTAGAACACCTTGGTCCAAAACCGGGCGTAGAGCAAGTGCATGACGGCGTGCTCGGCGCCCCCGACGTAACAATCGACCGGCATCCAATAGTCGGCCTTCTGCTTATTCCAGGCCTCCTCGAAGTTTTCGGGATCCAAAAACCGCAGGAAGTACCACGACGAACAAGCAAAGCCACCCATGGTGTCGGTCTCTCGCCTGGCCGGGCGACCGTCGTTATCGGCGATATTGACCCAGTCATGAATGCGGCTGAGAGGCGAAGAGCCATCGTCACTCGGCGCGTAGTTTTCCACCGCAGGCAGGGTCACCGGCAAGAGCGAGTCGAGTACGAGATGCTCTTCCCCATCCTGAGTGTGGATCACCGGGATCGGGCACCCCCAGTACCTTTGGCGAGAGATCAACCAGTCGCGGAGCTTGTAGTTGACCTTGCGTTCCCCGATCTCAAGCCCTTCCATCCACTCGCCGAGCACGCGCTGGGCCTCGCTGACCGTCAGATAGCTGTATTCCCCGCTATTGATCAGAATCCCGTCTTTGGTCTCAAAGGCCTTGTTCTGAGCGCGGAGAGCCTCAACCGTCCGGCTGAGAATCTTCCCATCCTGGTTGCTAAGGTCGTCGCTTCCCTCGCCGAGCATTGGGGCGATGACCGGCTTGATCTCGATGCCGAACTTCTGGGCGAAGTCAAAGTCGCGCTGGTCATGGCCGGGCACAGCCATGATCGCTCCGGTGCCGTAGCCCATAAGGACGTAGTCGGCCAGGTAGATCGGAACGTTTGCGCCATTGGCCGGATTCACAGCATAGGCACCGGTGAAGCATCCCGTCTTTTCTCGCTCGGCGTTTTGGCGGGTCGCTTCGTCAAAGCTCTTGGCATGCTCCTGATAGGCATCCATGGCCTGCGCGTGGGGTTCATCGACCAGCAGCTTGATCTGCTCCACCAGAGGATGCTCGGGGGCCATGACGCAGAAGGTCATGCCGAAGATCGTGTCGATCCGGGTGGTGAAGACGCGGAACTTGTGGCGGCTGACCGGGGCTTTGGGCTCTAGGTCGATATTGACCCCGGTGGTTTGCTCGATGGTGCGGGTGACACTCTCGGCCAGGTTGGCGATCGCGTCCATCCGGGCCTTGACCACCGGGTCCAATCCTGCGGCCGCCGCCCGAGTTCGCTCGGCCGAACCGGCGACATCGCTTCCTGGTTCGGGAACCACGATCGCCATCTCGAACTCAACCCCCTCGCTCCGGCCGATCCAATTGCGCTGTTGCTGCTTGATCCCTTCCGGCCAATCCAGTTCGTCGAGGTCATCCAAAAGGCGCTGAGCGTATTCGGTGATCTTGAAGAACCACTGGGGAATCAGCTTCTTTTCGACCAAGGCCCCGCTGCGCTCGGCGCGCCCCGCGATCACCTCTTCGTTGGCCAAGACCGTCTTGTCGATGGGGTCCCAGTTGACCTCCGCGTTGCGTCGGTAGGCGAGCCCTTTCTCATAGAGCTTCTTGAAGATCCACTGGGTCCATTTGTAATAGCTCGGGTCGCAGCTATAGAGCTCCTTG
>DDSL01000138.1 GCA_002343825.1 Chthonomonas sp. UBA2391 | reverse complement strand
CCCCCTGCCCCCCTCTCCCCCTCAGCGAAGCTCGACGAGAAGCTGCTCCAAGGTGAGCCCGGTCAGTTCCTGCACATCACGAAGCACACGACGAAGCGTTCCGGTCTTCAACGGGCGATGGGCGGGTACGGAGATGCTCTCGCCCGACTCTGAGTGCCGGAGGACGACATGGCTACCGCTTTGCCGCGCCCGGATGAAGCCGAGCTTCGTAAGGCGCGCGCAAAGATCCTCGCCGTTGAGATCTCTGGGCAGCTTCAAGCAGACAGAACCTCTTCCCGGACGAACAGGAGGCGGATCATTGCGGGCCGATCCGGCTCCGCGAAGTGCGCGCGAACCGCGTCCTGCACCATCGCTTTGAGGTCTTCCCAGTCCTCACCCTGGGTGTGGATTCGGTGCCCAAGAGCCGTCGCCTCATATCCTCCGTCCACGGATTCCACGACTTCGAACACGATCTGATGCACGGTTTGGAGTGTACTCGCCGGTCCTTTGATGCATGGCCACGATCCGCCGCGGCAGGGAAACCGGTTCCGGGCGCAGAACGGTACTCCCTACCGATGTTTGCGATTCTTCTTTCCGTGCTGAACCTGCCCGCCGCGCTCCAAGGCCAGCTCAAGCCGCCGCCGGATAAAGCCGACGAGATCCGCCGCTTCCACACACCCGAAGTCCGCGGGATGGCGGCAGCCGAGCGCCTGAAGGGCTACGTCCAGCGGCAAGCCCTGATTCGGGAGACGCCTTACTCCCAGATCAAGTGGCGGTGTGTCGGCCCTGAGCTCCAGAGTGGACGGGTCGTTTCGGTCGATTCGCCCCATGATCTTCCCCAACGGCTCCTCGTGGGCTTCGCGACCGGGGGCCTGTGGCAAACCGACGACGACGGCATCACGTGGACGTCCTTGTTCGATGATCAAAGCTCGTTCGGGATCGGCGACGTTGCGGTCTCCAGAGACGGCCAGACGATCTGGGTCGGCACCGGCGAAGCGAACAGCCAGCGCACGAGCTATGCCGGTACCGGGGTCTTCAAGTCCACTGACGCCGGCAAGACCTGGACGAACATGGGGCTTGAAGAAACCCAGCACATCGGGAAGGTCCTGATCGATCCCCGGAACGAAAACACGGTCTATGTGGCCGCAATCGGGCACCTCTACAGTCAAAACCCCGAGCGGGGCGTCTACAAGACCACAGACGGGGGAAAGTCCTGGCAGCATGTGCTCAAGATCGACGCCCGTACGGGGGTGATCGACATCGTTCAGGATCCTCGTCACCCGGACACGCTCTATGCGTCGGCGTGGGACCGCGACCGAAGAGCCTGGAACTTCAGGGAATCAGGCCCGGGCAGCGCGCTCTACAAGTCGACCGATGCGGGCCGAACGTGGAAGAAGCTCGACGCCTTCCCTTCGGGACCTTACATGGGGCGAACGGGACTCGCGATCAGTCCCTCGAACCCTTCGATTTTGTATGCCTTCGTCGATAACAACGCCCCGAACGAAGCCGACGCCGATCGCGACGAAGTCACTCCGGGCGGCCAGCTGACCCTTAGACGATTTCTGCTCCTGACCGACGACGAATTCAACCGGCTTGACCGGCGGATGAAAGCCGGGTTCGTTGGGCGATATCTCCCGCCGGGAACCGACGTCGACGCGCTCCTCGGGGAGCTCCGGTCGGGGGCTCTCAAGCTCGCCGACCTACGCGGGAAGATGGAGGCCTACAATCCCTCCGTCTTCGATCTGGACCTGATCTTTGCCGAGGTCTTTCGCTCGGACGACGGTGGCAAATCTTGGCGGAAGACCCATCCGAGGCCGCTTGGACCTCACGGTGGCTACTATTGGGGCAAAGTGGTCGTCCATCCGAAGAACTCGGATGAGCTCTACACCCTTGGGGTCGAACTGCTCAAGTCGACCGACGGCGGGAAGACCTGGAAGGAGATCGCGGGACGCAACCACGCCGACCACCACGTGGTCTGGATCGATCCACGCAATCCGAAGCGGATCGTCAATGGCAACGACGGCGGTCCGTACCTGAGCGAAGACGGCGGTCAGAACTGGCGTCATCTCAACAACCTTCCCGTCGGCCAGACTACGACCCTCGCGCTCGACAATAAGCGTCCGTACAACATCATCGTGGGCCTCCAGGATAACGGCACGATCATGGGGCCTTCGAGTTACGTGCCTGGGCGGAGCAGGCTCTCGGACTGGAAGGCGATCGGGGGCGGCGACGGGAGCGCGATCGCGGTCGACCCCCGGCTGGATGGCAACCTGATCTACACCGCTTCCCAGTTCGGCGCACACTCTGCCTGGGATCAAACGACCGGCGAGCGGTGGGGTCTGCGCCCAAGCCCGGCCGGCGGAGAACGCCCATTGCGGTTCAACTGGATCTCTCCGATCCTGATCTCAAGCTTCCACCCCGATATCGTCTACCTTGGCTCTCAGAAGCTCCACCGCTCGCTGGATCGCGGTCGCACCTGGGAGGACCTCAGCGGCGACCTCACCAAGAACCGCGAGCAGGGCGATGTCCCGTATTCGACGTTGAAGGATATCAGTGAGAGTCCTTTCCGGTTCGGATCCGTCCTCGTCGGCTGCGATGACGGCACCGTCAAGATCACCCAGGATCATGGTGCGATATGGAGAGACATCGCGACTCCAACGCCGTCGAAGTGGGTCAGCCGCGTCATTTGGAGCAAGTACTCCCCGAACCGACTCTATGTCGCCCAAAACGGCTACCGCGAGGATGACTTCGCGCCTTACCTTTGGCGATCGGACGATCTCGGGAGGACGTGGACCTCGATCGCGGGCGATCTGCCTGCCGAACCGATCAACGTCGTACGGGAAGACCCGAAACGCTCGGACATTCTTTACGTCGGGACCGACATGGGGGTGTATGTGTCGGTCGACCGCGGCGTCCATTGGGACACGTTCGGGGGCGGAATGCCCAATGCCCCCGTGCATGACCTGGCGATCCATCCTCGGGACGGCGACCTCGTCGCGGCGACGCACTCACGGAGCGCTTGGGTCGCGAGCGTCCGGGAACTCCAATCACTGACTCCCGAGCTGCGCAAGAAGCCGCTCCATCTTTGGCCGATCGCCGACTTGCGTCGCTCGGCTCGATGGGGCTACGACTTCAAGGCCCAGTACGACGACTCGCCCCCAAGCAAGCCGACGGTCTCGGGCAGCTTCTGGGCGTTGCCGGCCGGGAAGGCCAAAGCGACCCTGAAGAGCAAGTACGGACGCGTGTTCAAGGAGATCGAGTTCGACGCCGTCAAGGGCTTCAACTTCTTCACGATCGACCTCGAACTCAAGCCATGGAAGCCGGACGCGCCGCCTCTCAAGGACCCGAAAGACCTGGAGGAGAAGCTGAAGGACCCCTACCAAGCGCGGCGTCCCGAGTACCTGGATATCGGCGCGTACGTGATCGAGGTTCGCCTCGGCGATAACGTCGCCTCTGTTCCGTGGAATCTGACCGCCCCCGATTCCGCGGACGACGTTCGACCCCGTCGGTTCGGCGAGCCTGACGGCGACTCGTGAGTGGCACCACCGCAGGCGATCGTGATCCGGTCGGATACGCTCTCGCCTGCGGTGAAAAGCCCCAAAAATTCGCCAAGACCTCCGTACAACACGCAGCCGGACCCGTGCTATACTCTTCTCGGAGGTCTCCCGGTCGCATTTGCTCTCCCCTTGGCGGCTGGCTGAGGCCTTCACTTTTTTGGGTGGCCCTCGGCGGCGGCGATTCGAGTTCACCAGGTACCCTCATTGCCATGAATTGGCTGAAAGCTTCCATGGTGGCCTGGGCGCTCCTGATGATCGGCATGGGAACCGAGGCGTTCATCGCGAAGGGTAGCACCGTCTCCTTGATCGCGGGCGGCGGGGCGGGTGCGCTGATGCTGGTGTGCGTCGCGCTGACCGGCTCGAGGCCGCGAATCGGCTACATCGGAGCTTCCGTAATCTGCCTCGCGATCGTCGGTCGCTTCCTGCCGGCTTACATGAAGTCGGGCGACCCCTACCCGGCCTTGCTCGCGACCGTCGCCTCGATCGCGCTCTTCGTCGCTCTCGGCCTCGGACATATGCTGGCCGTCCGTAAGCGGCGAGCGGAGTCCGGAATGAGCGTCTAGCCGTGACGAGCACTCCCTTGCCGGAGCGCAAGGACCGAAACCCTGCGCGAGCTTGGATGATGGTGGGCTATGGCCTGTTCCTCGTTGCCGGCGCCCTGCTTGCGATCTCGATTTCGGGCTGGGGTCGGTCGAAAACCGCCCTCTTCAGTTCCGGAGGTGCGATGCTCCTCATGGTCGTCGCCGCGTGGCTCTCGACGCGCCCGGGTGCGCTGGGAAGACTCGGGGGGTGGGCGGGAACGCTCCTGCCCGCGTTGTTCGGCGCGACCTTCTTTTGGCGCCTGACCCTCAACTGGGCCAAGCCTCTCGAGAGCGAGTGGGTGGCCGCAAATCCAGGGCTGGCCTTGGATACCGCCAAGATCCAGAGCGGATTGCAGAATTGGCTCTTCCCGACCTTCATCGTCGGGAGCGTCGTCGCCTTCATCACGATCTGGGCTCTCGGCCGCGCGAGGCGCGAATCGGAGCCGACCGGCGGCTAGCCTCCGCGGTCCGGTAGGTCAGCGCCTGGCCGCGACAAGCGTTTTGCGCCAGTAATCCTTGCGGAGATCGTCGGTGACGATCTGGCCCTTGCTGTAGCTGCTGTGGACGAAGTAACCGTTGCCCAGGTAGATCCCGGTGTGACCGATCTTGTTTCTCTTATCCGACCAGAAGTAGAGCCGGTCGCCGGGTTGCAGATCCTCGAGTCGCGTGATCGGCTGTCCGACGAGAGCCTGCTCGGCCGCGGTTCGGGGCAGGTCGATCCCGATCTTGCCGTACATACGAAGGACGAAACCCGAACAATCGACACCCTTGTCCATGTTCGTGCCGCCCCAAACGTAAGGGGTGCCGACATAGTTGAGCGCGTACTGACTCACCCACTCGCGTGCATCGCCGGTTCCGGAGGCCGTCACGCCGCCACGGGACGCCATGGTCTGCGGTCGACTGCGGGGAGCCTGGGTGTCTTTCGCGGTCACTTCGTACGGAAGCCGCGCCACGGCCGAAGCGTTGATGTACCCGTAACGTCCGTTCTCCATGACCACTCTGAGCCATCCCTCTTTCCGAGAGCTTTGGATGATCAGGTACTCATACGGCTGGACCTTATAGAAGACACGCGCACGAGAGTTCGGTGAAGCGAGAATCGGGGAGCCTTCGAGCGCCTGCCCCAGTTTGCCGAGGACCTTGCCGCTTTGGGCGAAAGCCGAAACGCTCACCAACGCGAGGCAGGTGATCCACAGAATCCGAGTCAACATCCGCATCGTTACAGTCCGAGTGTGGCACGTCGGAGGCGCCTATGGGAATCATCGGCGTCTTTCCGCCGGATCCTTCAACTTCGACGCTCCGCCGACCGAACCAGGTTACGCCATCGATCTGCGTGCCGGTTCCTCTCAAAGCAAACCGCCCGCCACGGCTCGGAGTTCCGCTCGGGTCGGGAGCGAGGCCTGGGCGCCGATTCTCGTCGTGGCGAGGGCTCCCGCCCTGAGCGCCAAGTTGAGAGCGTCGTCCATTTCCAGTCCCTCCGCAAGAAAGCACGCCAACGCGCCATTGAACGCGTCGCCGGCCGCCGTGGTGTCGACCGCCTCGACGGGAAGGCTCGGCAAGAAGCTCACGAGTCCGTCCCGAGCCCAGACGCACCCCCGCTCGCCCAGCGTGATGACGACGTGGCGCGGACCCCGCTCCCAGAGCACCCGGGCCGCGCGCTCCGCTCCGGCCCGTGTCGCGGGGTCGTGACCGCTCAAGACCAGGGCTTCCCCTTCGTTCGGGGTCAGGACGAGGGTCCGCCGGAGCAATTCATCTGGCAGCTCGCGTACCGGTGCGGGATCGAGGATCAGGCGGCCCGAATCGGATGCCGCGAGCGCGACTTCCAAGGACGTTTCCAATTGGACCATCACGATCGGCTCACCCCGAGTCTGGGCGATGCAACGCCTCACGTGGGCAGGATCGAGCCGGGCGTTCGCGCCGGGCACCACGACGATCGCGTTCTCGCCGCCGTGATCGACCCAGATCCCGGCCGCTCCTGTCGAGCAGTCCGGTACAAACTGCACGTCCGCGAGGTCGACGCCGTCCTCGGCCAGGCTCTTCAGCAAGGCATGACCGGCCTCATCTTTGCCGATCGCGCCGACGAAGTTGGCCGGGCCCCCGAGCCGTGCGACCGCGGCCGCCTGATTGGCCCCCTTGCCGCCGGGAAACATCTGGAACTTCGTGCCCGGGGCCGTCTCTCCCGGCTTCGGGAAGCGTTCGACCGCAAACACGAAGTCCATGTTCGCGCTGCCGACGACGACGATGGGGACATGCTTGTCACCTGCGGGCATGCTTCATTATGCGATCGATCCAAGTGCGAGCAAGGCCTTACTGCTCCACCGATGAACCGTGGCCCCTTCCCCGCTGCCGTCATCGCGAGTTTTCTGCGATCACGGCATTCCCCCACTCCGCGGCGACTGCATAACCCGCGTCATCTGTGCCACCGTGGTGTCGATCCAGCGAGGATGATCTTTGGCGCGCCAGTGCCTAAGGCAATGATTCAGGACGGCAAGCGCTTCGCGCTTTTCGCCTTGTGCCCCACGCACGACGGCGTCTCTCGCGCGAATATCAACGGCAAGGTCGGAGTGCGCGTCTTTGCGGTCCAGCACTCGCAGCGCGAGCGAGAAGTACCTGCGGGCGGCTTCGAGCTTGCCGCGTTGGTAGGCGTTGGTCCCTAGCCCGCGGTACGCCATGCTCATGCCCGAAGGGACGGCAAACGTTCGATAACCTTCAAGAGCGAGCCGTAGGTGCTGCTCGGCTTCCTGATAGCGCCCCATTTGGGCTTCAACGACTCCGAGCGCCTCCTCAAGCGGTGGAATCGTTTGACGTTGTCGATTCGCCTCCTCCCCCGTGAAGAGCTTGAGGTTCGCCCTCCGAATCTCGAGGGCGTCGTTATAACGACTTCGGGCAAGGGCGAGGTTGCCCTGAGCCGCGGCGATGTCGCCCAGCATTCGGGTGCTCTCAGCCGTCGAACCGGCAAGATCCTGGTTCGTGGAAATCTGCAGCGCGGTCAAGAAATCTCGCTCCGCCTTGTCATAACGGCCCCGCTGGAAGTGATCGGTTCCGGTCGCGATCAGACGATCGAGTTCATACCTCCAGGGCTCCACGACGGTCGAGTTTCGTTGGCCAAGCAGAACGAGGAAGGCGATCGGTAGCGCAGCGCAGGCCAGCGCGAGTACGGTTCGCTTCTTGGGCCGGGTCTCGGGCGTCTCTTCCAACTTGATCGGGCTGGGGACGTCCTCCTCCACCCGAGCGCAATAGGCATCGTCCCACTCCACGCCAAGGCGTTGAAATGCCATGCGGACGGTTGCTCGGTCGACGGGCCGGCCAGTGAGGAGTTTCTGGGTGGTCACCACGCTGAGTCCAAAGCACTCCGCATGAGCCTCCCGAGTCGGTCGCACCGACGGCTGAACCTCCTGCCAGTAGGCGTCCAACGCTTCGTGAAGCCGCTGATGACCAGCGGGCGTGAGTTGAACTGCTCTCTTCCTTGCCATCGCTAGGCCCTATGTTATCCGATCTTTTCTGGACTCCGACGCTTTGAAACCGGTACGTTTCCTTCTTGCTGGAGCCGAAGTTCCATCCGATCGCCGTGATTGCGATCACGTCATTTCGTGATCGTCGTCACGCACGGGAAGCTCGGTCCAGGGCACGCTTTGGGAGACTTCAATCAGGAGACACCGCTATGACACAGTGCGCACTCGCTTTTCTCATCCTTGCCTCGGCCGCGACATCGGCGTTCTCGCAGTCCGACGTCGCCAAGGCTCTGACGGCCAATCCGGACCAAGTCACGACCCTCTTCGGCAAGCGAGCAGGCGGTGTTTGGGAGTTCGCCTTGCCGAAGAAGAAGTTCAACCTCACTAGTCTGGTGCGAAACTCCGTCCCGCAACTCGAACGGGCAATCGGTAAGGGGGCATTTGTAGAAGCAACGCACGTTATCAAGTCTGGCGATAGTGCCGGGATGAAGATAGTGGTGAGATTTCATCGTGGTGTCAACCAAGTTACTCTGCGCGCCGAACGGGAAGGCGCGAATTGGCGGGACACCTTGGAGTCGTTCGGCATTGAGACCCGGGAGATTGCGTCAGAGTCCACTGGCGACAGCCCTCAGTTTCGGAGCTACAACTTGAAGATTGGTGGAGTTTGGGCGGCTGCTCACACCGTCACGGCGTTCGAGATGTCGGCACCTGAAATGAAGGTTGACGGGTCATCGCACTTTGCCACGGTGACTTTCACCCCCAAAAGCGTTCCTAAGGTCGCAGTTTCGAGCAGTGTCTTGTTCGTGTACGAGCAAGGACGTCTCGTCTATGCGATGGCCACGATTCCGGGCAAGCACCCACCAAAGGTACTGACGGAACGCATTGGCGTAACCGGGAAGCTGGTTCCAATGGAGCAGATTGAACCCGGTCGTGATGCCTGGCGCATCGAATCCGCCGCGCTCACGAAGCAGGGCCTCTCGGCGGAAGTGGTGTCCGAGAAAACTCACACTTGGCTGATCGTGCTGCCTGCGCCGGAGGAGCCGACGGGTCGCGGTGAAGCGGCGCTCGGGGTCGTCGCCCTCGACCTGCCGAAGCTGCTTGGTAAGTCGCTCGCGGAGTGGGAGAAGGTCCTGGGTGAGACACCGCTATGACACCGTGCGCACTCGCTTTTCTCATCCTTGCCTCAGCCGCGCCATCGGCGTTCTCGCAGTCCGATGTCGCCAAGGCTCTGACAGCCAATCCGGACCAAGTCACGACCCTCTTCGGTAAGCGAGAAGGCGGTGTTTGGGAGTTCGCCTGGCCATCGAAGAAGAAGGTCAACCTGCCGGGCATCATGCGAGGGTCAGTCCGTCAGATCGAGCGCGCGATCGGGAAGGGGCGGCTCGTCGAGGCGTCGCACGCGGTCAAGGACGATCGCTTCGCGGATCGGCGGGCTACGATCCGCTTCTTTCCTGGGGGCAACGAGGTGGTTCTTCGTGGCGAAGGGGAGGGCGCGACTTGGAGGAGCCTCTTGGAGGCCTTTGGCGTCAACACCGACGAGATTGCGTCCCAGGCCTCCGGCGACAATCCTCAGTTTCAGAACTACGATCTTCGGCTAAGGGATGCGTGGGCGTCCCGTCACGCCGCGAAGGGGTTCGAGATGTCGTCGCCGGGAGCGGATCGCGTGGCCACGGTAACGTTTGCGCCCAAGAAGGCGCCTGCCACCACTGCAAAAGCGAGCGGAGTGTCCTTCAAATACTGGCAAGGGCGTCTCTCCGAAGCGGTGGCTTCATGGCCGGGCAAACACCCACCCAAGACGTTGATGGAGCGAACCGGCGTCAGCGGCAAACTGGTGCCGATGCCGCCGACCGAGCCGGGCCGAAATGCCTGGAACATCGTATCGCCTGCTCTTGCCAAGCAGGGCCTTACGGCAGAAGTCGTAGTGGAGAAGAATAGGACCTGGCTGATTCTGCTTCCATCCCTGGAAGAGCCGACGGGTGGCGGGGAGGGCGGGCAGGTCGTCCTCGACCTGCCGAAGTTGCTTGGCAAGTCGCTCGCGGAGTGGGAGAAGGTTCTGGGTAAGCCGACCGAGGTCGAAGATCTCGGAACGACTCGCGATGGCCGCTCGGTCAAAACGCGTCGCGTCTACCAGCGGCCGCCGTTGAGGAAGGTCATCCTCATCCATGATCCGTGGTTGTCCTTGACGGACGGAAAGGAGATCCGTCTCCTGCCTGAAGTCGCGGAGATCACGATTGAGTTCACGGACGATTGGGCCGAGAACATGTCGGAGCGCCAGATGTTCGAGAGGCTCGGCATCGTTACTCCGATCATCTTCAATGAGACTTCCGGCGTCACGTCCAAGGAGAGTGAACCATTCATGGACGCCGGCTCGGTTGAGGGAGTGGACCGTGGATGGCGGGTGCAACGGGGCGATGGGCCCGGATACCCCAAGACATTCAGTTGCATCCTCATAGGACGATGATCGAATGATTGTGGCTTGCATCACAATTCTTTTCTGTGTCCCGTCGACGCAAGCCTCCGTACTGGAACGAGCTCAAGGATTCGCTTCGGGCCCTGAGCTCACCTACGGGCGCGCCGGTCGAACATCTGCGGACCGTCTCGCGGCCGCTGCGCCGATCCAAGTGCCCACCGGGATTCCGAAAAACCGAGTGTTGCTCTTCCCAAACGGCAGCAAGCTACTGCGTCAGACCAAGCCGCTGGAAGGCGTGCGTCGAAACACCGGCCTCGTCGCGAAGGACGACTTACGAGCGGACGGAGAGCGGCACATCGAATTCGTTGTCGGCGACATCGAGACGGTCCGGGTGAAACCCAAGAGCAGGATCATCTTGACGAAACTCCCGCCGGAAGATCCCAAGCCGAACGAGAAGTATTCGACGTTCATCAAGATCGAACAGGGCACGCTGCTCGTGCGAGGCAGTGAGGCCTTTCGAAGTGCGCGATTCCAGATCCAGACGCCGGTCGCGAACACCGGGGCGCGTGGTACCAGCTTCGTCGTCCGGATCACCGGGGAGCGCATGTTCCTGATGGTCGCCGAGGGATTGGCAGAGATCCAGAGTCCCACGAACCCGGCGCAGCGCTTGATTGTTCGGCACGGACAGAAGGTCGACTTCCAGGGTCCCGTGCCGCCGTTCGCCGAGCCGATCACGCCTTCAGATCTCGCCCTGTATCAGGAGCTTCTTTCGTTGCCCGGTTCTGCGCGCGACACCGACTTCCGCAACGACATCGCGGACGCGGATATCAGCGAGCTCTACGTCAAAAGGTGGGATCCGCTCGGTCGTTGGGCTGCCTTGCCACCGCTCGCGCCCGATTCGTATGGGTCGGAATGGAGGCCAGACCTGCTCAACGTCGCCCGAAACGAGGTCGTCAAAGGCGTCGACGGCTCCGTCCGCAATCAAGTGGTCACGGTTGACGAGGAGGCGGTTCGGCGCACGCTCGAGCCGGGATTCATCCTAATGGCGCTCTCGAAGGACGGCCAAACCGTCTATGCTTCTCACCCACAGAAGGGTCTGTGGGCGTTTGACTTTCTGAAACCAACTCCAGGCCGCGTTGTATCCAAGCGGCCTTTGGCGAATGTCCAGCCGTCACCGAATGGACAACGCATCGTCGCTTCGGTCGGATTCGAGGTGAGGGCTGGGCTGGCGGTCCCGAGACGCCTCGAGTGGATCGTTCTCGACACAGCCTCAGGGGCCGAAAAGTCGCTTGCGAAGTACGATCAGCCGACGAACGTCCGAGCACGCTGGTTCGATGGCGGCAAGCGGCTCCTCTGCGTTGCCGGCGAAGGGAGTTCGACACGTTGGTACGACGGAGATTCGACCCCACCCAAGCTTATCCACACGGGCCGCGGCGAGTTGTCCCCGAAGACCGGCGCTTGGCTGTACTCACCCGGATTCGAGACCGCACTGGCGCAAGAGTACACGGTGGTGCGCACGGCTGATGGTCAGAAGTGGACCGGGCAGATACCCAAGCCACTCTCGACGCGTGTGGGGGGACGATGGAGTCCTGGAGATGAACTGTATCTGGGCTCGGCTGAAAAAGCTCTGCGGATGACGCCACCTCCGACGCTGGTTCCGAACCCACCTTCAGCATCGTTGTACCGCTCGGCACCGCTAGCCTTCTCTCCTGATGGCCGCTTTTACTGCTTTGTCGAGTTCTGGACCGATCGCCTGATCGTCGGCGACTCGGCACGCCCCGACCGCATCTTCGATACCGGCGTCATCTTGTACCACGACATCGAGTTGAGTTGGTTGCCGGTTGGCGACACGATCCACTATCAGCGCACGAGTCGCCTTGCCGACAACTGGACGCGCCGCGACATCGCCGGTCTTGTCGAGCTGGGTGCTGTGCGTCTCACCGAGGCTAAGCGCCAGACGTTTACAGCGAATCCGCGGGATGACGCGGTGACCCCGCTTGGACCGCCTGAGCTGAACCTGGATGTGAAGGTCCTGAGCGCGGCGGGGTCGGCATCGGGCACCTCGAAGGGCCCTACGATGCGGGGATTTGTCTGGTCGGCCTCTCGAGGCGTCGAGCTCCTCGACCCTCCTCAAGGGTCCTGGTCTGCGGCACTCGCCATCAATAGTCAGGGGCTCGTGCTGGGGACAGCAGGGACCCCCTCCGGAAGTCGCACCTTTCTCTATCAGCCTGGGACCGGCTATACCTTCCCGCCCAAGTCGCTGACCAGCGGTTATCAGGTGCTGAGCGATAACGGACTCCTTCTCAGCGACTTGCAGAAAGGCGACTCGCGCCGAGCCGCATTCTTCAATACGAAGACTGGCACGGTTACGGAGCTGAATAAGTCTGCAGAGCCTTCTGAGTCCCACTTCATCAACACGAAGGGTTCGATCCTCTACTCTATCGGGACGCCACCCAAACTTCAGTGGTTCGTCTTCGACGAAGGACGGTCCCGAGCTATCCCGTTGAAGGCCGGCTTCGAGGTGTCTTCGTTCGGCTCCTCTCTCGCCGACGACGGAACCGCGTATCTCTTTGGAATGCTCGATGGTGATACCTCGGTCTTCGTTCAGCCTCCCAAGGGCGAGGGCTTCTTTATGGAGAACCGCGACCGACTTCCAATCTTCGGCGTTGCCGGTGTTCTGGACAATGGGGACATCGTGATACGTAGTCTAGGGACAATCTTACTCAAGCGAGGTGATCGATGCCTGGATCTCCGGAAGATGCTCGATCTTGGCAAACTGACAAGAGGAGGCACTGCGTCGATGGGTACCGACGAACTGTTCTGTTATTCGACTCGTGGTACTCAACTCGTTTGTCGAGTCATTCTCGATGGCGCGACCATCTCGGTCTTGATCGATATCAAGAATGCCCGCATCTGGGACCTTGCGAGCACGTTAGAGCCCTTCGATTGAGTCCGCTTTGTGAATTCTACTAACCGAATGCGTGCTCGATGGATCAGGGGCATACGGCTGAACGGTCCCGGAGAAACCGCGAGCCTCGAAGGGTCTCATCTTTAGCAGCGGAACCGTTTTCCCTGCAAGTTCCGCCAATCGGGGTCCAATCAGAATTTGGGTGTTCTGGTTCTTACATTCAGCCTGCAGTCGGGCGGCCAAGTGAATCGTACGGCCGAAACTCCCCCACTCTTCGCGGCCCTGTGCTTGGGTGCGTCGCCCAGCGATGACGCCCTCTTCGAGACCGAAGGTGAGGTCAAGGGGAGGAAAGCCTTCAAAACGATCTTGATTGAGCTCGGCAATGGCCTCACGCATAGAGTTCACTGAGTCGATCGCATGCTGAACGTAGCGATCCGAGTCACACTTCCGGTAGATCGCCAGGAGCCCGTCACCGAGCGTTCGTTCGACTTCGCCTCCATGCTTGGTGACCACTTCGCCCAACGTCACGAGCACTCGAGAGAATAACGTTCGACCCCGATCGTCACCTAGTTGTTCAAGAAGGGTCGTAGAGCCGACGATGTCCGTAAACAGAACGACGGCCTCTTCCGGCGCGTCGGCGCGTCTGCCGCGCCGAGCGAAAAGGGGGATGAAGCGATCGGAACGGAGAGCCTGAAGCGCTGCCACTCCGACGGCAGTGATCCCGACGGAAAGCGCCGCGGACACCGTCGGAAGCCACACGTGTCCCACCGCGAACGTGAATCTTGGTACCAGCACAACCGCAAGCACGGCTGCGAGGAGAAGCAAGCTCGTTCGGAGCATGCGCGCAGGTCGAAAAGCGTAACTCGTGAGGAGGGCGCAGCTCACACAGAAGATGAAAACCCACGCATCGTGAAGTCGACGAAGAGGTGAATTGGCCGAGGCAATCATGCCGCTGAGGGATTGGGCAAGAAACTCGATGCCGTCTAACGAGCCGACTGGCGTTTTGACCACGTCATCGCCGGACGCGTCGCCCACCAGGACGATGCGGCGGGCAAAGAGTTTCCGCTGACTTGGATCGGCCAGCATTCTGAGCGCATCCTCGTATTCGAAGGCGTCGAATCCCTGCCCTTCCTTCGCGAATCGGGTTTCAAGTTCGCCATCGACGCCTAGACCCCAACTCGTTGATCCAAGGCTAAGAGTGCGATTCCTCGTGGAAATCCCATAATCGCTTGATCGTCCTCCTCGACTGAGGGCGTATGCCGATAAAACCACGTGGGGGCAGGGCCGATTCTCGCCCTGGCTCCAGTCATTGAGAATTGTGTAGATGCCTCTCGCCGTTTCATCCGGAGCGAACGCGACGACCATTCCGAACTCGACGTTGGGATTATCGCTCACCGGGAGGATGACGTCGCCAAAGTAGTGCCTACGCCCGGACAGAGCACTCTCGTCCTGCGATTGGAGAGCGCTCTGCTTCGCGAGCACCACTTTAGTTATCCGCGACTCCCGGATGGCGGCTGCAAGTTGGCGGTCAACTTCGGGGTCAGTCGGAAGATCAAAGTAGAGATCGAAGACAACAACGGCCGCACCAGCTTCGTTAAGAAGTCTCAAGAGCTTCGCGTGGTGGGCACGAAGTTCGGGTCTCAAAGTTGCGCCCAGCTTACGAAGCGTGTCCGTTGCGATCCCGACGGTGATGATCTCCTGATTGGCTTCAGTCCGGAGATAGGCAAGTGAGTAGTGGTCGAAGATTCGTAGCTCAAGTTGGCCAAGGGAGGGTACTGCTAGCGGCAAGAAAAAGCCGATCGCTGCTGCGATGACTGCCGGAACCGCATTCTTCATCCCTTCGACTATCGATCGCAAAGTTCCCAACCCTACACATCTAGTTGCCAAGTCGATGTGAAGTGCCTCGGAGTCCTTCTAGCTTACACTGTGGGTCCACGTTGGCACGTACAGTCTTGGTGCGGCCCTGATAGTTGTCCGATACACAGCAAGGAAAAGAAGGAGCGGGGGCTGATGGAGACGATTCTGGCTGAAAGCCCAGCGCGCGATGAGTCGAGAGCAATACATTGCAAACCCGATGACGATGTACTGGTACGATGCTGCCAACCGCGTCGTGATCGTCACGGAATCCTATCGGTGGTTGTTCGTCGAGCCCTGACCCGACGCGTCCCCTGGCCGAAGGCGACTTCGGCCAGGGAGCCTCTACTCCTTGCCCCAGAGCGATCCTCCTCCGCGCATTTGCCGCCACACGTCTCGCCACTTGTGGACATCGACCACGCCGATGTCTTCGCGCACCGATCGGTCCGCGAGAGGAGGGAACGGCTTCGAGGGAAGGGTCTGATACCAATACGCGACCGTCGCCAAATCCAGGGTGAGCACATTGGCGTGGCCCGCCTCGATACTCGCCCGCAAGCTCTTCTTGAAGCGAATCGGGTCATCGAGATGAAACCGATAGCAATGCGTTCGCCCCATCCATCCAAACCGCGGATCTTTGTTGCCGAATCCCGGGGCCCTGCCGCACCCGAAGTAGGGATGGCGGTACGGCTCGTCCGGACTCCAGCTCATGTTGAAGTAGTCCTCAGTGCCGGTCCCGTGGGCTGAAAATGGCCACGGTTCGCCGTCGACGCAAAACATATCGTCGCCCTCGCCGTACCACATCGGGCTAGGGCACTGAACATAGTAGTTGACTCCCACGAAGTGTCCTGCCCCTTCGACCTCGCAGAACACGTAGTTGGAGGCATCGGCGGGGTTCTTCGGGGTTTCGCCGAGCACGCCCCACTCGTTCTCGCGGTCTCCAAAGTCCGACTCGGGCTGCGTCAACTCGCGGTTGTACCAGGCGTGGAATCGACCCACGTCATCGCCAACTTGCTTGTGTTCTTCGAGGTCGATGTAGAAGTACAGGGCATCCGTGTCTTCGGTACCCGCGTTCTCCAGCGTGATCCGAGCACCGTTGCCGAACGGCATCGGGAAATAGCACACCAGCGCCTTGCCGTCCCGTGGCGCGGCCGCCAGCGGCAGCGACGTGAACAAGTAGTCCTCGCCCCACCCCTGTCCGAAGAAGTCGCCGATCGGAGCTTCCACGCTGGGATGTTCCTGCCCATCCCAATAAGCGCGGAGAATCAGGTTGCGCTTGTGGAGCGGATCACGGCTCGAGATCGTGAACCACATGTGGGTCACGCAACCGGCACCCCCGCTTTCGGCCAGTGTGATCGTCGCGCCAGCGGGGACAGGAACGTTATCCCGGTTGCCGCCCGATCGATCGAAACTCGAGAAGCGACGCGTGCGCGACGGCGAAATCGTGGCGATGCGTCCGAGGGGTCCGAAGCTCATGGTCCCATTATTGCCCGGCGACGGTGAACCTGAATCTGCCATAATCTGGACTCCGCCTATGACGACGCCTACGATCACGCCTGCCTCAAAGACCTTTCCCGGACCCGTATCCCGACGTATGCTCGATGAGCTTGCCGAATACGTCGTGGCCACGCCCTACCCGTTTGCGCTCGATCTCGCGAAGGGGCAGGGCATGTGGCTGGAGACGGTCGATGGCCAGAGGTTGTTCGATTGGGCCGGCTACTACGGCTCGAAGCTGATCGGCCACAACCATCCGGGGTTGTACGAGCCGGATTACGTGCGCCGTCTCACGGTTGCGGCGAACAACAAGATCGCCAATCCGGACTTCCTGACCCAGGAATGCCTCGACTATTACCGGATGCTGATCCGGGTTGCGCCCGAGTGCATGCGCTCGGATCAGCTTGAGGTCTACACGATCAACTCGGGGGCCGAGGCGGTCGAGAACATGCTGAAGTACTTGGTGGCGCGATTCAACGCCCGCAAGCTCCAGAAGGGCCAGCCGATCACCGGCCGTCGATTCCTGTATTTCGACCGCGCCTTTCATGGCCGAACGATCTTTGCGCTCGGGGTCACCCAAACGATCGATACCGTTGCGACCAAGGACTTCCACGGTCTCGCATCCAGCGGCAACGTCAAGCTCCCTTTCCCGAGTTTCGACTCGGATCGAACTCATGCCGAGAACCTCAGCAATGCCGTTCGCGCGCTGGAGCAGGTCGAGACGGCCCTGCGTTTGATGGCGGACGAAGTGGTCGGTATCGTTTTCGAGCCGATTCAGGGTGCGGGCGGTCACCGAGTGGCCCTTCCCGAGTTTTTCCGGGGCCTTTCGGAGCTCTCCCACCGGTACGGGATCGCGATCGGTGTCGATGAGGTCCAGACCGGAGGCGGAGCGACCGGTCGCATGTGGGCGATCGACCACTTCGATCTCCCCCATGCCCCCGAAGCCGTCGCCTCGGGCAAGAAGTTCGGCAACGGCGTTCTCTACATGCGCGAACCGTTGGAGGATGTTGGCGTTCTCGACTCGACGTGGGGCGGAAGCCTTGCCGACATGGTCCGCGTCGTTCGAGAGATGGAGATTGTCGAGGAAGAGGGTCTCATCGATCTCGCGCGAGCGAAGGGCGATCTGTTGGCCAAAGGCCTGACTCGGCTCGCGGCGCGCCACTCGGCGAAAATGGGGAACGTCCGCGGCCTCGGGATCTACCAAGGCTTCTCGCTTGATACCGAAGCTCGGAAGGCCAAGCTGATCGAGGTTGCCCGCGAACAAGAAGGACTCCTTTTGCTCGGTGCCGGAAACCGTTCGATCCGCACGCGGCCGAGCCTCAGCGTGACGGAGGCGGATATCGAACTCCTCCTCGAAATGCTCGATCGCAGTCTCGAAGCCTGCTGACGCGGCACAATGGTGGGATGAGGCGCTGGCTCGCCACCATCGCAGCGGTCGCCATACTCTTCGCGCCCGGGTGCCGGCCCGAGGAGTCGGGGACGGTTGTGCTTCGGATCGCGAACTGGGGCGGCGCGGGCGACGATAACGAATTCTCGCGGACCGTCCGCGACCTCTATCGCCAGTTCGAGGCTGAGAACCCAGGAGTCACGATCCGGGTCGAGAGTATTCCCGGTTCGCAGAACTACGTCAGCAAGATGCTGCTCAGCTACATCGCCGGCAGCCAGCCCGACGTCATGGCGCTCGACGCGTCGAGCGCGGCCGTCTTCATCGACAACGGTGCGCTGCTCGATCTTCAGCCTTCGATCGAGCGAGATCCAACGTTCCGGATCGACGACTTCTTCCCCAACGTCGTCGACATCGCCCGTCGAGGCAAGGCACTCTACGCGATCCCGGGCGACTTCACCCCGATGGTCCTCTACTACAACAAGCGGCTTTTCGATGCCGCCGGGGTTCCTCACCCGAAGGATAATTGGACCTTCGACGAGTTCCTCGACGCGGCCAAGAAACTCACGATCCCTGGAGATCGTCCCGGAGATCCCCCCAAGCAGTTCGGCTTCAAGTTCGCAAACTGGATGCCGGGTTGGATCACGTGGCTCTGGAACAACGATGGAGACGTTCTCTCACCGTCCGGTGATCAAGCCGGCGGCTACCTCGACGGGCCGGGCTCCATCGACGCCGTGCAGTTCCTCATCGATCTCGTCGACAAGCACCGGGTCGCTCCCAGTCTCAGCCAGGCAGCGGCCGCGGGGGTCGACCTGTTCCTGACCGAACGGGCTGCGATGGAGATCAGCGGCCATTGGTCGTTGGTCTCCTACGGCGCGAAGGACGCCGACGGCAAGCCGATCCACCCTCTGAAAGTCGAAGACGTCGGCGTCACCACCGTCCCAACCCGCCGCGGCCGGTCGGTGACGGTCATGTACGAGTCCGGCCTCGCGATCGGCAAGCACTGCCGCCACCCGGAAGTCGCCTGGAAGTTCATCCGTTTCATGACGTCGAAGGCGGTACAGAGCCGTTACAACGCGACCGGCATCGCGGTCTGCGGCCGGCGCGACGTCGCCGCCGCGAGCGCGGTCGGCAACCCCCTCAAGCAGAAGTTCCTTGAGATCGTCCCGACCGCCCGCCCGCCGTGGGGGTCTCGGGTCGAAGGCTACGACTTCGTCGAGACGACCGGCCAGAAGGCGATGGACAATGCCCTCGGCGGAACGCCGGTCCCGGTGGCCCTGCGCGAAGGTGCCCGCCGCATCGACGGCTACTTCCGGATTCGCTGACCGGCCTACAGGCCCGCGACCAGTTCGGCCACGAACCGCTGGGCGTTCGCCGCGGTCGCGGTGCCGAGCTTCTCGAACACCTGGAGCCCGTCCGGTCCGGCCGGATTGCTGATCGCCCGAACAATCAGGCAGGGCACGCCGCGCTGGCGGCAGATCTGGGCGACCGACGCCCCTTCCTCCTCCAGCGCGATGGCTCCCGTCTGCCGATTCTGCTCCGCGATGGCGGGTGGGTACACCGTGAAGTTGTCGCTGCTCGCGATCACCCCTTCGATCGCTTTCGGGGCATAGGTGGTGCCGCCGAACGACAGAGGGGCGAGCCGGGCGGTCTTCGAGGCTGCCCGCGCCCGAGCCAGGAGCTTGGTGTCGGCCGGGAAGTAGAGGGGATTGCGCTGCGTGAACGACGGCTGATACGTCGGCCACGGTGCAAACGAACCGTCCGCGCCCTGGTAGCCGAAACCGTAGTTGACGACCTTCGTGCCCACCACGATCGAATTCGTGGCCGCGATGCCGGTCCCGCCCGCGACCCCGTTCAGGATCACGGCCCGCGGCTTGAACCGCTCGATGAGGAGCGCCGTCCCCGCCCCCGCGTTCGTCGAACCCACCCCGCTGATCATCACCACGACGCGCCGGCCGCGCAGCGTCCCAGTGTGAACCGAGAGCCCACCCAGGGCGACCTTGCGCTTCCCCTTCAGCTGCCCAAGCAGCCACG
>DDSL01000152.1 GCA_002343825.1 Chthonomonas sp. UBA2391 | reverse complement strand
TTCCCGGACAGCCGTATCCGCCCGGGTACTCCCCAAGCTGTCCGAACCACCAGCAGCCCCTGCCGCAATACACCCAGCCCTACGGGTTCTACTACCCTCCGATGGGGACACCGCACCAACGCGCAACTCCGGTTCCGGTTTACTATCCGCCACCGCCTCGACAACCCTTGATCTCGCCCGAAGCCAGGTCGGTCCTCTTGAGGATGTTGCTGATGCTGCTGGTCGTCGGGGGCTTTATGGCTCTCGTCTTTGCCGCGATCAACGCCGTTTCCTCGGCGATCCAAGAATCCCAGGCCGCGCAGCGGGATGCACCTGTCCAGCGGCAGATTCAGCAAGAAACCAGCGAGCAACCGCTAGCCGAACGGATCGAAACCCGCGAAGAAGCCATTCCGAACCTGGAATCCCGAACGGCCAAAGACGCCGAGGGTCGCCAGCTCGCCCTCGACCACTATCAGATGGCAATGACAGCCGAGACCAGCGGACGCTATGAGGAAGCCGAGCAGTGGCTCGACAAGGCCGAAAGCGCGGACCCGGTCAACCCTCGTTGGAGCTATGAGCGGGCGATGTTCTTTCAGCGAGCCCGGGCTCGGCTAGGCTCGTCGGGCAACGCCACTCCGCTCCTTCAGGCCGAGGCTGTGCACCTTCGCAACGCAGCACGCAAGGCTCCGGACGAAAGTTCACGCTACCGCATGGCTCAGCGCTCGGCGGACATCTACCTCACGTTGGCCCAGCAAGCCACCGTCGCCCGCGAGGCTCGGGCGCTGTTCTATGACGCCCTCGAAGTGGCCCCGCCGAACTCTGCCCAGGCTCAAGCCGCCCAAGCCGGACTCGACCGGCTAAACCCCTAGGCGGGCGGTATCATCTTCCTCGGAGGGATGGCAGAGCGGTTGANNATTGCGGCGGTCTTGAAAACCGTTAGGCGGCAACGTCTCAGGGGTTCGAATCCCCTTCCCTCCGCCATCCCGATCCGCCCCTAGTTCCCAGGAGCGGCGGGGATCACGGTGAGTTCTAGGCGCTGGCCGCCGCGGATCACCACGACCTTGACCGCTTCTCCCGCTTTGGCTGTGGTCAGCGCGGCTTGGAGGTCCTCGATATCCTTGATCACCTTGTCGCCAAACTGGACAAGTTTATCACCGGCCTTGATGCCGGCCTTCTCGGCCGGACTCCGTGCGACGACCCCCTGGATCATCATTCCATCGGTCGCAGCGTTCCCCATGTCGGGGATAAAGCCGACTCTTGCCCGGCGCGGCTGCTCGTTGGTGGCCGGGCGCTCGGTCCGATTGTTCGGAGCCGGGCGGAAGATCATCTTGAAATTCAGTGCGTCGGCGTTCTTGATCAGCTGGATCATGCCTTCGGTCACCAGCCGCAACCCTTCATAGTTCAACGTTTCGGGGGTGTCGCGTTCGTTGTGATACTCTGCGTGCATTCCGGTAAAGGCGTGCACGGCGGGCACCTCTCGCCGAGTGAAGGCGAAGTGGTCGCTATTGCCGCTGATCGATGGGGTCGCCGAGATCTTGAGACCAGGGATCTGGATGCCCTCGAGCAACCGCGGCATCTCGCGGGTCACCCGACCACCAAAGACGGTGAGCGTATCGTTGCGAAGCCGCCCGATCATGTCCATATTGACCATCAGGTGCGTATCGCGAAGCACTTCGGGATGGTCCTTGGCCCAGGCCTCGCTACCGACCAACCCAACCTCCTCGCCGCTATAGAGTTGGAAAATCAGAGTCCGGCGGTTGGTGCGGTTTTTGGCGAAGTATTCGGCAACAGCCAGAACGCCGGCCGTACCGCTCGCGTTGTCATCGGCCCCGCAGTGGATCTCTTCGGTACCGCTCGTCGAGCCGACTTCGCCGTGACCCAGGTGGTCGTAGTGCGCTCCGACGATCACATATTGATGCCGGAGCTTGGGGTCGGTCCCGGGCAAAACCGCGATCACATTCCGGCCCCGACCCTTGTTGGGTTCGAGGTCCAGGGCCATCCGAGCCTTGGAGTCCAGCACTTTGCTCTGGAACCCGGTATTGGCCAGCGCCGCGTCGAACTCTAGGCCAGTCAGATCTTTGAAGTACTTGCGGTGGATTCCCGCTCCGGCCAAAGCCGAGTTTCGGGGCATACCCTGCCGCGAGCTTGTCACGGGGAGCTCTAAAGTACTCTTGCCGAGGGGCCCCACGACGATGAGTCCAACGGCACCTCGGCTGGCTGCCGATTGGGCCTTGGTTGCGGTGGGGACCGGAGTCCCGCCGGCCCCCCCCCGCAGAGCCACTGCGATCTTGCCCTTGAGGTCCACTCCTTCGAAGTCATTGCGCCCCTCGGTTTCCAAACCGTAGCCAACGTAGACGAGCCCTGCTTCCGCCGGATTCTCCGAGGTGTTGGCCAGCGGTCGATAGTCGACATCGGGGCGCAGGTTGATTTCGCGACCATCGGCCAGGGTCAAGCTCATCTGGCTATTGGGGCCGACTTGCCGATTGACTGTGATATCGAAGAAATGGAAGTAGCTCTGGGCAAAGGGGCCGACCCCGAGCTTCTTGAGTTCGTTGGCGATGTATTCCGCGGCCTTGATCTCACCCGGCTGCAGGGTCATGCGCCCTTCCATCTCTTCGGCCGCCAAGATCTCGACGTGCTGTCGGAGCCGAGGCCCGAGGTCGAGCGAGGAAGACGCGGGAGCAAGGACGGCGAGAGCAGCCCCTAAAGTGAGAATCGCAGGCATAGCGGGGATTTACCCCGATTAGGCGTCGCTTGGTTCGGTTTGGACCTCTCGGAAGATCATTCTGGCGTTTCCTAGCGCAATTTCGTCCCCTTCGGTGAGCGGAGCGGAGTCGATTTTCTCGAAGTCGGTCCGGAGCAAGAAGGTCCCGTTGCTGGAGCCGAGGTCATCGATCTTCCAACCGTCTTCGTCGCGGGTGATCCGGGCATGCTTTCGGCTCACGTAGCTCCCTTCTTCGATGTCTCCAAGGTCGATATCGATCGGTCCAACACTGGGATCAAATCGCCCGATGATGGCGGGGGCAGCGAATTCGAAGACGATGTCGGTCTCAATCCCACCGCGCTTGATCGTGAGCGAGGCACGGTCCGACACCGTTCGGGTTTCGGTCACCGCTTCAGTCACGGCTTCGGTCGGGGTCTCGGAGAGGGCGTCCGCGGGTTCCAAGACATCGCTTTCTTCGGTCGGAAACTGGGTCATTGCTTTGATTTTCGGTCGAGTACCCGGCCAATCCCCAGCACAAGGGCAGAAATCAGAAGGGCGGGCAACAGAGTGCCGATGTTGACCTGTTGACTAGACGCGATCAGAGCCTGAACCGGTTCGCTGTGGGACGAGTTCGGAAGAATCCATCGGGTTTCACCGTCCTGAACCACCCTCGCCACGGTCAAGAAGGGGTTGCCCGTTCGCATCCCGTAGATCATCCAAGCAAGTCCAATCCCAAAACTCCCCAGCATCGAAGCCAAGACCACCCCGCCCGAGATCCCTGGTCGCCTTGGTCCCGCCTCGGCGGAACCGCGCCAACCAAAGGCGAGCACGGTCGGGATCAACATCGCGCCAACAATCAGCCCGGCCCAGGCATACCAAAGGCTCACGACCGAGTTGATCGTCGTGGCCAGAGCCAGACCGAGCCCGGCGGCCACAAACAGCCCCACTTGGACAGCCCGCTTGATCTGATCATCCCGGAGTTCGGGCCGCAGCCGGGCGACGATCTCACGGCCAAAGGCCCCACCGCCCACCAGCGTATAGCCCACGCAGGCACTCAGGATCGTACCGAACATCCCACAGAAGAAGAGTGCTTTGAGTCCAGGGGGCAAGACTTTCTCTCCCAAAGCTGGATAGGCGAGTAGCGGCTCTTCCGGCCGAATCACCCCGTTCGCGAGGGCGTACATCCCGGCCGAGACGCTCAGGCAATCGAACAGCATCCAGAATCCTACACTCAGCAACACCCCCTTTTTGGCGACCGCCCCCGAACTCGCCGAAGCGGCCCGCTGATGCATCCCCGGATCGACGAGAGTCCAGGCACCGAGGATGAACGTCGAGAGCACCATGGGCCACCCCGCCCCGCCGTCCCAACTCTTGTTCACCGCCGGCAGATCAGCCCAAGCGACCGAGGGAGGGCTCTGCCAAACGGCGTATCCCACCATCGCCCCGAACCCGACGTACATCATGAGAAAGGCCAGCAAACTCACCCGCACATCGGCCAAGAGCCCGCCTCGCACCAAGAAAACCAATCCCAGCCCCAACCCGACGAGGAGTGCAATCGGCTTCGACAATCCCGTCACGGCCATGATCAGGACGCCCAGCATCAAGATGTGGGCCGCCGGAGCCGCAAGCAAGAGGGTGAACAGCCCGCCGACGAGGCCCGCCGGTCGGCCATAAGCTCCCGCTAGCCGCTCTGGAATCGTGATTTCGGCCGCCGCCCGGAACCTTGGGGCAAGATAAACCGCAAACAGAAATCCAAAGACGTAGTACGGCAACCCAAAGAGCACCAGGGTCCCCAAACCGTAGTAGCTGACCGACTCGCCGACCCCGAGGATCCCGCCATACCACGTACTGACCAGGGTGGCGACGAAGGCGGGAAGGCTGAGATTGCGGCCCGCGGCCAGATAGCCCAAGACCGAGTTTTCTTGCAACTTGGCACTCAGACCCAAGGCCAAGATCCCAGCCACAAAGAGTCCGACGACCCACCAATCGAGGGCGGCGAAGGTCACCAGGTCACCTCGGGCGGACCACCAGTCCCGATGAAGAGAAACCCGTAGCCACTCTCAATCCGCACCCCGACCCGGTCGCCGGTCGCACGGTTGCTGACACTTCGTAATCCCGGGGTCTCTAGGTTCGCCTCCTTGAGGGGCCACTCAACTCCATTCAGGTTGACCCCGGTCATCGACGTCAAGGGGAGCAGGGAGACTCGGTGACCTTCCATCGAACTCAGTTCTCGAGACACTCCGGGACCGAGCACGTAGCCGAGCCCGGTCCGATACACGATCCGGACGCTCAATCCCGATTCGGCGATGCTGAGCAGCGTAGCGATTTCGTGGTCGGGAAGGTCTCCCTCGCATCCGATCATCGTGATTTCCTCATGGCCGCGCTCCCTGGCGGTGGCGAGGAGTTTGTCGCAGTCGGTGCGGTCTTGTTCGGGCAGATAGAGCCGTTCGCCGGGGTCGGGAGAAGTCAAGCTATCAAAGTCGCCGACGGTGAGGTCAGGCCGAACCCCACAGGCCATCAGGCGATCCGCTCCTCCGTCGGCGGCCAAGATCACCTCGGCCCCTCGTGCCCATTCTGCCAACTGCTCCAAGGGCGCATCGGCCCCGGCCAGCACCCCGAGTACTCGCTTCACAGGGAGAGGCTACCCACTGAGATCTACTTCGCGGCCTCTCTTCGCAGGGCGGTCAGGAGCGCGCGGCTGGCTGAGTCAACCAACTGATAGACCTCGTCGAAACCCTCGGGACCTCCGTAATAGGGATCGGGGACGTCAATCCTCGGGGCTTGGGAATCCCATTCTAGGAGCAACGAGACTTTCGACTCCGTTCCGGGAGGGGCCATGCGCAGAAGGTCCCGCTGATTGGCTTGATCCATAGCAACCAAGTAGTCAAATTCGAGGAAGTCCTCTCGCCTTACCTGCCGACCTCGGCCGTGATAGGGGACTCCATGAGTGCGGAGGGTGGCTAAAGTCCTGGGGTCCGCAGGGTCTCCGACGTGCCACGAACCCGTGCCCGCGCTATCGACTTCGCACTCAAAGCCGGCCTCTTGGGCGAGATGGCTAAAGACCGCCTCGGCCATGGGCGATCGGCAGATGTTGCCGAGGCAGACGAACAGGACTCGCGGAGGCATGGACTTCTAGTTTAGTCCGTCTCGCCGATCACCCAAATTTGCGCACCATAGAGGACCACGTAGAACATCCCGAAGAAGACGCCTAGGAGTCCCATCAGCCCCATCGCTCCGCTAATCAGAATCGACATCCCGAAGCCAACGAGCGAAGACAACAGGTTCATTCCGCACAGAAAGTTCGCCGCCCCCCGGATTCGCTCGACCTTGAAGATCAAGCCAAGGCCAATCAGCATGTTGATGAGTCCTACCAACATCCCGGCGATGCCCCAAGAGGCAAATGGATTTCCGGCTGCAAACTCATCCAGCGTCGGTACCAAGAAAGCGATCACAACCCGCAGACCATCGAACATCCATAGAGCCGAGAAGAAGTAATAGAGTCGCCAGACGAGTTTCATGTTGTGGCGACTCGTCGCTCCGCGGACTCTCTGCTTGACGGGGACGACCGGGCGTGGAACCCGGCTGACATCGGTGCCGCAGAATTGGCAAGCGGACGCCGTCAAAGCCAACCACTGTTGACACTTGGGACACTGAATGGCATCCGTGCGAGGATAGTTGGTCCTCGCCGTCGGCTCGGCTGATTCTGTGGGGTGAGATGTGGAGACCACGGCCGCTGTCGGTGCGACGGTCGGTCGGTTTGCGGGAGTAACCGAGGTGGCGGCGGCTGTGGTGGGAGTCGGACGAGGACCGGGAGCCGGGGCCGAGGTCGGAGGGGGCATCTGCGGAGCGGCGGCCCCCTGGGTAGGGATCAGGTCGTGGAGGTGCAACCGGTAGGCCATCTGGTCGAGGTCATTCCCTTTGGCCCCCCGTTGGTAAGCCGCCCGCACAAGGGCGATCGCCTCATCCTTGTGCTGGTGTTCGATGAGCTTCTCGGCGAGAAGGGCGACCGGGGTCGAACTCAGGGGCGAGAGTTCAATCGCTCGGATCAAGTGCCGCTTTCCTTCTTCGTATTGGAACAGCAGAAAAGATTTATCGGCCAACCCTTCGAGGGCTTGCACCAGCGCTTGCCGCGCATAGGGGTGGTTGGGCTCGATTCGGTGGGCTTCTTCGAGTTCCTTGACGGCTTCATCAAATCGGCGCTCGCGGATCAGGGTGATGCCTAGCCCGTAGTGGGCATTGACTTGTCCTGGACCAAGCTCGATCGCCCGCCGAAAGCTCTTGTCCGCCTCGGCGTCTTGATGAAGTCCAAATTGGCAAAACCCTAAGGCCTCCCAGGCGGCCTCCAATTCGGGATTCTCAGCAAGGGCTTCGGTCAAGAGCGGGATCGCCGCGTCATATTGACCCGCTCGATATAGTTGCAGACCCTGATCATAAGCAGACATCGTCACCATTTCCGTTCCTGGCTTCTCTTTCGACACCACCGAGGCGGAACTCCTTCTCTGCGGCCAATGTTATCACCTTCCGTTGGGCACAAAGGGCAGTTGGCCGACATAACTTTGGCCATTGGTGCCATAAATAGAGAAAAGATGCACCTTACAGTTGAGTTGGATTCAGGCTACGAACTCCGCATGGCTCGTGGGCGGTCTTTGATTCGCCTGAGCCTAGTCCACGATGACCGCGAAATTGAGCAACGCAAATGCTCAGACTCGGATCTCCGGGCGATCGGCCAGGGGGCTCGCCGGTCCCTTTTCCAGGGCACACTGCAATTCCGGCGTCGCCGCAAGACGATTTGGATCCACGTGGCAGGGACTCCGGTGACCAGTTTGCCGGCCCAACTCTTGGACGTTGCACTCGATCTTCTTCCTTAGAAGAGCTGACCTAAAGCCGATTGCGGGCTTCAACGTTTACCACCCTTGGGAACGCTCCCTTGGCAAACGCTACGACTGATCTCGATCGTGGTTTATCCTCAACCCGTCGAACGAAGCACGTTGAGTCCCTTGGGATTGCCATTGGAGTATCCTCAGCCAGCGGTTTAGCAAGGCGGATTTCCGGTTTGGCATTCGTGGACACCGCTTACGGACCTTCATACCCAAAGCCCCCCGGGTCGCTCTCTCAACATGTTGCCGCTAGGAGAAAGAATGTTTTTCAGCTACTCGCCTCATGCAACTGGACCGCACGTAGTGCTGCTCCACGGATGGGCTGGATCTCATCGCCAGTGGGACGGTTCATTCATTCCCGGAAGCCCGAACCTGGTGGAAGAGCTGAACCGCGACTTCGCCGTGATTGCTCCAGATTGGCGAGGCCACGGCCAGAGTCCCTGGTCGACCGACATCCAGAGCTTCGGCCGTAATCTTCTGTCCGACCTGCTCCACGTTTTGGAACAGACCTCCAATCCCCAGGTCCACTTGGTCGCCTATTCCATGGGAGCGATCCCCGCTTTGGCCTTTGCCTCGAGGCATCCTGACCGGGTTGCCAGCCTGATCCTGGGCGACTCGCTCGGGCACACCGATCAGATCCCCAACTCGAGACCGGCCTTTCGGGCGGAATTCCTGAGCTCGGGTGGATCGATGGGTGCCCTGTTGGCCGCGGAAGGGAGCTTGCCCGAGGAGGCCGTGCCGATGGTGGACGCGATGTTTGCGGGTCTTCCCAACCGTGAGTCCTTGATCGCCTGGGCCCAAGGTTGCCGCGAACTTGAGGTCCCTCTTGGTGAGTGGCCAACCTGTCCAGTGCACGGAATCGGGGCCGAGTTTGGAGAAACGGATGAAGCGGGGCAACTCCCCTTTACTTCCTTTCTCCGGGTTCCAGGAAGCACCCACAACGACCTTTTCATGCGGCCAGAGTTTGTCGAGCGGGTCCGCGAGATTCTCCTGACTGGAGGCAAAGGATGAAGGACGCAAACGGAAACGGACGGAAGAAAACGATCCTGAAGATGGCCGCAGCCGGCCAAACCGACCAACAGATCGCCCATCAACTTGGGATCAGCGTCGAGACCGTGCGGTCGCACTGGAAGGAGATGCGGCGGCGCTACAACGCGAGCAGCCGGACTCAGATCGTGGCCGAGTTTTTGGGGCAAACGCAACCCACCGAGTCGGAAGAAATCGTCGAGCTCCTGGCTCTGGAAACGGCCGAGCGCCAGCGGGCCGAGAGTTCTTTGGAAGAGGCCAACAAGCGCCTAGCTGAAGCCCTTGCAGACCTGACCTATAAGCGCCAAACCGAACTTCTGAAGCTCCGGGCAGAGGTCGAGCGACTCCGTGAACTTGAGCGAGCAGTGGAGGACAGCCCCATCACCTTCTCGCGGGGACAGTATGGCGGCGCTTGGGCCAAGACCTATGTCACCCGGAATTTTCAGCGAGCCACGGGTCATGATCCCGAGGACCTCTTGGCGGGGCGAATTTCTCCGGCGGATCTCTTCGAACTCGAAGACCTAGGACGCTTAGTCGCGCACGTCGAAGCCGGCGTCGCCGAAGGCAAGCGAAACTTTCTGGCCCTTCTCAAGGGCAAGACCAAAGACGGCGATCCGTTTTGGGCCTACGAGTTTGTGATGGTTCAGGTCAACGAAAAAGGCGAACCGACCCACTTTTCCACGGCATTTCTCCGCAAAGACGTGGCCGATGCTCATGATCTTGCCTCCTCTGAAGCCCCAAGTTTGAACCCATAACCCCACAAAAGGGGGAGTCCTTGACCTTGGTGGTCTGAGGACCCCTCCCCCAAAAATGGGATTTCTTCTGTGCAGGCGGTCCAAGCATACTTCTGCCATCGAGACACCCGCGCCTTGTACTGAACTGGGCACGGGGACCGAGATTAATCCGAAAGGAATTTTGCGAAGATGAAGAGGATTCTTTGGTTTGTCGCCGCACTTGCGGCATCGTCGTTTGGTCAGGCTCAGAACTTTTATAGCTGGTCGAGCGGAAAGGGCGGAGGACTCGCCGGTGGCGGCTTCAGCATGTTGTCGGTCAACCGGTTCAAGACGGGATCCACCGCTCTCCAGGTGACCGCCTTGGGCTATGAAGTGAACGATACACGGGGCGTGGGACAGGTTGGTCTCTTCGATGATCAGCGCAGGTTGTTGACCTGGGCGAACGTCAGTCTCTCGACAACTCCCGAGGATGGTTACTACTGGGCCAATATCTCCTCGTTTAACCTTCAGCCCAGCACGACTTACTACCTCGCTGGATTCATTCAGATCGGAAATCGGTACGTCTACAACACCAACACGGCCTCTCTCCCCAGCGGCGTCACGGACCTTGGAACGTTCTACTCAGCCCAGAACTGGGGTGGGACAATCGACAATCCCGAAGACTCCAAGCAGTTTCGGCACTACATCGGCAACATGAGAACCCAGATCGTCCCCGAACCCGCATCCTTGAGCGCTTTTACCCTCATGTTGGTTGGACTGGTAGCTCGGCGAAAGAAGCCGGGCGCCTAAAAAGCGGGCACGGGTGGGTCACGGGAAACCTGGCCCGCCCCCCGTGTTGGGGTTGGCCGCATGAAGAAAGCTACGAGCCTTCATGGGACTAGCGAGTTCAGCTTTTTAGTCATCTGTTTTTGCGTTTTGACTGACGGCTGAGGCTCCGTCTCCAACCAATTAGACCTTCTAGTCACCGCGCAGTGACCAGCATCTAAGAGTCGCAAGCCAGTGAGAATTTGCGACCTACCAGAAACGGATCCACGGCCGCGAGTTGCCGGCCAAAAACGACCATGGGACGGCGGAAAGGATGACCAAGAGGGCGGCAGTAAACCAAAGGAGCGCCTGACGGCTCTGGCCCCGGAGGGTCCCTTCTTGCCGAATCCTACTCAGCCCAAAGTGGGCCAGCCCCACTGCAACCATCATGAGCACGGTGTGGTTCAAGACGAAGAACCGAATTCCCGGAGTCCCAAGGGCGAGGTCGGGATTCTGCATGATCGTCGACCCGATCGACTCGGGGAGGGCAAAAAGCGTGAAGCCCAAAAGGAGTTGGAGGGTCAAGGAGTGGGCAAATGCCACCGGCAGAATTCGGTCGATCGCTCCGGATCGCCCCGTCTTGAGACCCCAGCCGGCTCGGATCACCGCAGCCAGACCCGCCCCCAAAACCAGCCAGCGGGTCAGATTGTGGAGAACCAAGATGGAGAAATACATGGCTAAGCTCCTGGTTTCAGATCCATAAAGCTGTATCGACACCGTCGATTGATTAGCCTAGACTTGTTCATCCTTCATCAAGATAGTCTGAGTCAATCCTGTTGATTTCGAAGACACGCTCTGCAGTGACCCCTAGTCTAACTTCCAGCATCATCTGCACAAGTTCTTCCCCATCAATTAATGAGATCTTTACGTGCGTCAATTTCTTAACGATGTCTCTCGCGCTTGAGCTGAAGGAAGACGTTGTGATAAACACCCCCTTCGTCGCCCCTCTTGTGGTCAACGCGCCAATAAACTCATTTATTGATGCGGTACCAACTGTCGAGTCCTTGAACCTCTTAGCCTGTAAGTAGATGTTTTCAAGTCCCAGGCGATCTTGCCGAATGATGCCATCAATTCCTCCGTCCCCCGTTCCTCCCACAATCTTCACAGCGTCTGGTTCCGGAGCCCCATAACCAAGACGGTGAACAAGGTCACCAACAATCTCTTCGAACCTTGCGGGAGGTACCAGTTTCAGTCGCTGGAGTAACTCAACTCTAAGTACATTCTGATATTCCTTGTGAGCAATTGCCATTCGATCTTGGGGAGTCAAATCCTCGACCGGAATCTGTTCCACAATATCCTTTTTCGAACGCTTTTTGAATGCTACATACTCTGGAAATTGCTCCAGGTGCTCAAGCTCAATCACTCCTGATTTCGTGTCGAGAAGTTCCTTTCCACGTTCGGTTATCGCAACCTGACCGCGACCGGTCCTTTTGACTACGCCGGCTTGACGTAAGTATGTTAAGGCCCACTGTATCCGGTCTTCGACCTTTGTTCTTGACCCACTCAGAATCCTCTCTTCAGCGTCGGAGGACGAGATCCCTAGTTTCTTTGACGAGACAACTAAGAGTTCACGCCAATGCCAAGACTCGCCGTTTGCGAGAGTCCGGAGGGCTGGATCTATGAATCTGTGAAACTCAGGAACGGCCACAACTGGAGTCTACCGAGCTGTACAAACTGAAGGCAGTTTTATCGAGGCCGAGAGGCGTGGCGGAGGAAGAATTCTCCAAGCGACTTCATCACGTCCCGGGGCAGCTCGCCGGTGACCGAAACCCCGACGCCGTCCGAGGTCCGCCGGAACCCGTCACTCGGGGCGGTAGCCAGTTCGGGCCGCAGATCTGCGTTATAGAGATAGGCGAAACCGAACGCCAGTCCGTCGCCAAACTGCACCGAGACGACGGCACTTTCTCCGCCCTCCAAAAGGTGAATCGCCTGAGCCACCATTCCGAACGGCAGGGGCTTAAGGGCAGTGAGCTCAAGGCGACAGGGGGTCCCAGCATCCGACAGCCGACGCATGGCGGTCGGGGCCGAGATTCTCTGCTCCCTCCATCCACGCCCCGAGGGGCCGTCGGTGTTGATCCCCTTCCCGCGGTCGAACTCGATGGAATGAGTATCGAGAAGGGTGCCGGTGAGGGTGCCCGAGAGTTCGAGGCGCAGGACCGTCATCCCTTTCTGATCGACATAGATCTTCCGGGTCGGCATCCCCCGGTGCCGGGGCTCGGCCAGCACCAACAGCGAATCTCTCCCGGCAATCTCGGGGCCGGGTCGAACGGAGATTCGATACGCCTTTTCGACCAATCGAAGGCGATCCTTGGGGTCGGGAAGGAAGTTTCGAGGCGAGGGCATCACACGGATGACTCGACTATCGGGGTCATATTGCCGCACCTCACGACCGTTATCGGTTCGAACATGGCCTTGCTGGCTGACCGGTTCCAGAACGGTGGTCTTGGTCTGGCCCCGCATGTCGCCTTCCACGATCATGCGAACCGCGGGCCGATTTTGGGTCGAGCGCATGGTCACGACCTGCCGATAGGGGGCTTCGGGAACCTGGCGAAAGAGCGCCGTTAGGATCTTGTCCGGATCATCTTTTGGCCCAGCGATAACGCCCAGCCCGGGAAGGACCAAGACGAGGATCAGCAGGCGAAGGAGGGGCTGGAAATGACTAGCGGGGGGCGCTGCCGACGGTGAAGACCGGGGCCGATCCAGAGACCGGGTCCGATCCGACGAACATCGACTCATAAGCGCGTACCTCCGCGGTAAGTTCCGGCGCGGGCGCGCCTGGCTTGGGTTGTTGTCGACCCAAATTGAAGACGACGAAAGCCATCACCACGGCTGCCGCAGCAGTCAGCGAGAGACCGAGCATTTGGGACCGCTTGCGCACAGGAAGCGACAAGGCTTGCCCCGAAGAAGATGCATTTCCCATGACCTTGGCCACGAGAGAATCTTCGAAATCGGCAGAGGGTTCACACACCTCAAGCCCTTGGACCAGGTGCTTGACTTGGCGGAAGTATTCTGCTTCGGCGGCACAGGCGGGGCATTGCTCTAGGTGCTGCCGGACCCGGATCATCTCGGTACCGTTGAGTTCGCCATCCAGGTAGGCGCTCAATTCGTTTTGAACGCGGAGGCAGTTCATCGACTTCCTCCTCGGGCGTAATCGGGGAAACTGGTTTCGAGGTATTCGCGAAGCTGTCGGCGTCCCCGGTGGATTCGCGAGCGAACGGTGCCAATGGAGATCTGCATCGTATCGGCGATCTCCTCGTAGGCCATGCCTTGAACGTCGGCCATCAGCACGGCGCTTCTGAACTCAGGACTCATGCTCTTGAGCGCGAGTTCCATGGCGTCGGGAAGACCTTCGGATTCGAGCGCTCGATCCGGCGATTGTGATTCATCCGGGAACTCCCAAGCACCCTGGCCCTCATCCGAGGCGCGGTCGATGCTCGTGGTCTTGAATCGTGACTTGCGGCGCACCATGTCGATATGGGCATTCGACATGATCCGGTAGATCCAACTCGAAAACGGGAGGGTGTCGTCGTACCGGTGGAAGAATCGGAAAGCGCGAACGTAGGTTTCCTGAACGAGATCTTCGGCTTCGGCGGTGTTTCCGGTCAGCCGGTAGGCCAGGTTATAGGCGTGTCGGCTGGTCGCCCGCATGAGCGACTCAAAGCGTTCGTGGTCACGCTCTGTACTCACCTCCCTCGTTCGAAATACGCTCGTCAAGACTCCCATCTTCTCACGATTGCTTACTACTTCGCTACGGCGGAAAGTTCCTTTGTTTGAAAAGCGCGGAAAAGCGCGCAAAAAAGCGGGTCGGTTTGCAGGGACCATCCCGCATTTCCTAAGATCTTCCGATGAACCTGGGCAACTTCCTGGATCAAAGGCGCGGCGTAGGGCATCCGCTGCCGCACCCAGAGTCCCAAACACCTGAGTTGCTCGGCATGGATCGCCCGGGCGGTCCAGTCTTCCCCTTCCCAGAGCTTTTCAACGTCGCGGAACCGCTCGGCCCCCAACAGCGCTCCCGATGGCCCGAGTCCGGGAAGTTCTTCCAGTATCCGGTAGAGTTCCCGATAGAAGGCGGGTTGGCTCTCGATCCGCTGCAGCAGACCCGGAGTCCCCTCGCTGAAGAGGAGGGTCATTGCGTCGAGCCCTTCCGGCGCAGGGGGAATCGCCACCGCGAGGCAAAGACACCGGCTCTGGATGGTGGCCAGGACTCCCGACAGTTGTTGAGTGGTCAGGATCATCTTAGCCCTCGCCTGAGGCTCTTCCAGCATCTTGAGAAGTGCGTTGGCCGCGTCGGCGTTCATCCGGTCCGCATCGTCGATCCGGACGACCCTAACCCGGGCCTGGAAAGGGGAACGAGTGACGAACTCAGAGATCGGGGGCGCATCGTATTCCGCGTCATTGGACCCCGCGACAACCGCGCGCAACTTGATCAGCCTCTGGGCTCCCCATGGACGAATCGGGAGATAGTCGAGCGAACTTCGGCGGTCCATCGCCAGACAAACCGGGCATTCGCCGCAGGCCGCTCCCTCCACCGGTTGAGGACACATCCACCCGCGAGCCAAGCGGTCGGCCCATTGGTCCAGCGGAGCCCCTTCGGTTCCGTAGAAGAGGACGGACTGAGCCGAACTCTGGCCGAGGATCAGCTTTTGTAGGATGAGATCGTGGTCGGCAGGCATGGAGAGTCAGAATCGCTCGAAGCGCTCGACGGGCATGACGAAGACGACGGCCCCGCCGACCGGAACCTTCACCGGACTCACCATAAAGGCCCCGGCCGGACTGGGCTCCATTGGCGCCACGTTCACGATCTGCTCGCGGCTTTTGCAGTGGCTGCGGATCAACGAGAAAAGGCCCTCCATGTCGGACTCCTCCACTACGATCAGCATCGTGGTGTTGCCTTCGCGGAGGAACCCGCCGGTGGACCCGATGACGGTGAATTTGAAGCCAGCACTGACCAGCTCGTCGCTCAGCCGATTCCGATCTCGGTTATGCATGATGCAGACGCAGAGCCTCATGGGGTTCTCATTATAAACCGAGATTTCTCAATCGGGATAGATTCGTTCGGCTTCGGCCCTAAAATGGGCCTCTTCGGCCCGGAATCTCTCTTCGATTTGCGCTAACGGCGTCTGATTCTCGACCGCCTCTCTCAACCATCGTGCTCCCAGAAGGATGTCGATGGGGTCTTTGTCATAGACATATTCGTAGGGCGGGACCTGCCACCGGAACTCGTTGGGGTGATAACGGAGGAAGGCTTGCAAGATCGCAATCCCAGTGAGCACTGGCCGGAACGCGTCGCGTTCGGTGACGTGCAGAAAGGCCCCTTCACACACTTCCCCAAAATGCTTTTGGAATGTCGGTTGGAACTGAACTGGGCGGAAGTGCGCTCCCGGAAGGCCGGCTTCATTCAAGCTCGCGCAGAACTCAGATCCGTTCACATAGGGGGCGCCGAAAATCTCAAACGGCCGGGTGGTGCCGCGCCCCTCGCTCGCCTGAGTTCCTTCCAGCAGGCACCCGCCGGGGTAAACCAGGGCGGTGTCGTAGGTCGGCATGTTGGGAGAAGGGAGCGCCCAGTGAAGCCCGGTTTCGGGCCAATGCATCCGTCGAGTCCAACCTTCCATCTCTATCACCTGAAGGTCAAGGTGGGGAAATTCTCTGGCCCTGAACAGCTGGGCTGCCTCGCCGATGGTCATGCCATGGCGATGGGGCAAGGACCTCCAACCGACAAAAGACTGGAGGTCGGCCTCGATTCCAGAGCCTTCCACAGCCATCCCTCCGATTGGATTCGGACGGTCCAGGACCAGAACCGGCAGACCGAGTTCATGTGCGGCTTCCATCGTGAGAAACGTGGTCCAGATGAAGGTGTAGTAGCGCGACCCGACATCCTGGAGGTCGACGACGATGAGATCCAGATCGCGGAACATCATCGGGGTCGGCTTGCGGTGTTCGCCGTAGAGGCTGTGATACATCAAGCCCGTCCGGGGGTCGCGGTATCCCTCCCACTCGATCATGTTGTCTTGGGTATGGCCCCAGATTCCGTGTTGGGGACCAAAGACACTCCCGATCGAGAATCGCCCCTGCTGATGCCCCAGCAACAGATGGTCGAGTATGTGATGGAGGTCGGACGCAATGGATGCCTGATGGCACACCACCCCAATCCGCTTGCCTCGTAGAGCGTCGAGATCGGAAGCTAAGAGTCGGTCAAGCCCGGTGAGGACACGCATCGTTGTTTGAAAGTACCAAAATCGGCTCCAAAACGGTAGTGGCCCCTCTCGGAAATCTCCGAGAGAGGCCACCTTTCAGACTCTTCTGACTGAACTTAGGCGCGGCGGCGCTTGCGGGCCATCGCGGCCACACCGAGGCCGAGGGCGGCCAGGGTCGCCGGTTCGGGCACCGGGTTGTCGCTGCACTGGGTGGCGAAGTGCTCATAGTCACTCCAACCCTGCTTGTCGTACTGCCACTTGGTCAGGAAGTCGTTGCTATAGGCGGTCTTGAGACCGTTGACCGGGTGGAACCACCAGCCAATCTTCTTGTCGAACTTGGCGCCGGTCCAATTGGCCGAACTACCGAAGAGCGGAGCATGGCCGTTGATCACGGTCGGGTCGATTCGGAAGCCAATCGTGCGGGTGCCGTCGGCGTTATCCTTGGCAACCAGTTCCTTGATGATGCTCGGATCGGCCGTGCTCGACCAAATCTTGTCGCCACCGTCCGGATGACCGTCGCCGTTCCCGTCCTTGAAGCTGCTATCGCCGTTCAGGCCGTTGTAGGCATAGGCGGTGAGAATTGGCTTGCTGATGTCGGTGACATCCATGTAGAAAATCGCCAGTTCGTCGGCCGTGCCCTTCGGGTTCGGACCATCGTTGATGGCGAGCCAGAAGCCGTTGGTCTTCTTGCCGTTGGCCGGGCTCTTGCCAAAGGTGGCATACCAGGCGAGGTCGTCACCCGTGGCCTTATAGCTGGCCTTCAGGTTCAAAATGTTTCCGCCGTCCTTGTTCTGGTGCGGGTGATTCACGCTCACGGCGTAGTAATCGCAGTTCTTCAGCGTCGCGTTGGCATTGCTAGCGAAGATTCCGCCCAGCAAGGCAACCGAAGCAACAATCATCAAGTTCTTCATGATCCTTTCCCCTTGGGCAACTCATCAGCATTGATGGCAAACCCACAAGCTTCCACAAGGTACACCATGGAAAGCGAAAAAGAAACCCGCAAAGCCACCGTTTGTACGCCCAATCCCGATAAAGTTCCCAGCCCGGGGAAAAAACCAGCAAGATTGCTGTAAAGATGTGCTACTCAGATTCCGAGGGGTTCACCAATTGGTCGCCAGACCGGATCCGGGCCCCGTTGACATAGTCCTCCGCCGCCATCGCTCGCTTCCCTGCCGGCTGGACGGTCTTGAGGATCAGGCTCCCGTCACAGAAACCCAGGGCCCAACCTTCGGAACGTTGCTCCAGCCGCCCCGCCGAGATGCCGCCGGGACCGAGCCTAGCCTCATGAATCCGCAGAGACCCTTCGGGCAGGGTCAAGAACGCCCCCGGGGCCGGCGTGAACGCACGAAAGCGGTCGTACTCTCCCTTCGCCGGACGGAGAACCGAGAGCTCTGCTTCGGACTTCTCCACCTTAGCCGCGTGGGTCGCCGACGAGGAATTCTGGATCGTCCGGGGGTAGTCGCCGCGGGCCAGCCGGGGAGCCCAGTCGGCCACCTGGTCCGCAGCGAGTTGGGCGAGGCGGTCTTGGAGTTCGCCGTACGTCTCATCGGGTTGGATCACGGTTCGGACGATGTCGATCATGTCGCCGGTGTCCATGCCCTTGTCCATCTGCATAAGCGTAACTCCGGTTTCCATCTCGCCTTCGAGAATGGCCCGCTGGATCGGGGCCGCGCCGCGGTACTTGGGCAAGATGGACCCATGGAGGTTGATCCCGCCGTTCCGCGCACTTTCGAGCAGCTTGACGCTGAGGATCTGGCCGTAGGCGGCGACGATTAGGGCGTCCAGGTCTAGGCTGCGGATCCGTTCGACGAACTCGAGGTCACGCGCCTTTTCAGGGGTCTCGACGGGGAGGCCGAGTTCCAGGGCCTTCACCTTGACGGGGGTCGGCTGGAGTCGGTGGCCTCGTCCACTCGGTCGGTCGGGTTGAGTGACGACCAGGACCACCGATTCAGCCAAACGCTCGAGCGCGGGGACGGCGAAGGTCGAGGTCCCGAAGTAGGCGAATCTCATTCGTTGTCTTCCGGATTCTTGTCCGGGTCTTGCCAATGCAGGGTTGCCGTGTCAACCTTGTCGATGAAGAGGACCCCGTCAAGGTGGTCGATCTCGTGCTGCACGACTCGGGCCGGGAGTCCTTCGAGTTCCATCTCGATGGCGCGTCCCTTTCGGTCGAGGGCGTGGACCACGACTTGGAGTTGGCGGCTCACATCGCCATAGAGACCCGGGATGCTCAGGCAGCCTTCTTGGCCCGGGGTGCTGGGGCCTTCGACCTTCACGATCTCTGGGTTGATCAGCGCCATCGGGCGCATCCCATCGGGAGCGATCAGGATCACCCGCTTGCCCACCCCGATCTGGGGCGCCGCGATCCCGATGCCATTGGCCTGGCGCATGATTCGCTCCATCTCGCTGATCAACTTGTGGACCTTGGGACCAACCTTGTCGACCTCCGTGGCTTTTTGGCGAAGAACCGGGTTGGGAATCTTGACGACGGGGCGCTCTTCGTTGGTCACGTAGAGGTGCTGATATTCGGCGGGAACATCGACCTGCATAGAAATCAAATTATGGCAGTCGCGCGAGGGCCGTTCTCGGGATGCCCGCAAGGTCGGGATAGGTCTTGATCCAAACGAGACCCGCAGCACGGATCCGCTCGACCACGGCCACCTCCTGTCCTTCGCCCATTTCGAGCAAGAGAAAGCCGTCCGGGCTCAGTCGCTTGGGAGCCCCGTTCAGAACCCTCTCGATCACGTCCAGCCCTTCTCCTTCGGCATAAAGCGCGATGGAAGGTTCATAGGCGTGGACCTGGGGGTCGACGCGGCGATCTCCATGGGCAATGTAGGGCGGGTTGCAGAGGATCGCTGAGAACTTTTCGCCGACGACCGGCTCGTAGAGGTCGCCTGCTCGGCATTCGAACCGGGCATCGCCGGAGAGGAGTCGCTCGGCGTTCTCTTGAGTGACGGCGACGGCAGTCGGATCGAGATCAATAGCAAGGACCTGGATGTCGGGTCGGGCGAGAGCCATCGAGATTCCGATGCAGCCCGATCCACAGCAGAGATCTAGGACGGAAGCTCCGTGGTCGGCGGGGGACAATAGGTCCAAGGCCGCTTCCACGAGGATTTCGGTCTCCGGTCGAGGGATCAAGACTCCCGGCCGAACGCGGAACTCGTGGCCCATAAACTCTTTCCGCCCCAGCAAATAGGCGATCGGTTCGCCCGCGAGCCTTCTTTGCAATAGTGCCAGCCCGGCCAACTCTGGGAATGGAGCCTCGGGATGGGCCAGGAGCCACTCCCGGCTAACTCCGAGCGCGTGTCCAGCGAGCAGGTCGGCCTCAATCCGGGCGGATTCAAAGCTGGCCTCTTCGAGCGTCCGCCGGGCGGAGCGAATCCACTCCCCGATGGTCACGGCTTTGCCGGTTGCTGGGGACTGAACCGGGGCTCGGAATAGTTTCGCGATTCGTCCACCGGCTTGAGGTTGCTTCCGTCAAGACCTATCGTGAACAAAGGGCGCTTGCCATCGCGGTCCAGAGTTAGGGCGATCTTCTGTCCATCGGGAGAGATGTCGAACTCGCGCACCGCACCCTCGTAGATCGGGACGCCCCGCTGAACACCCGCCTCCTCGGCTGGGATCCGGGCCAGGAACTGGGATCGGAAATCACCGGCCTCGTCCACCGCCCCAAGTAGCACGATCAAATCGGCTCCGTCTGGGGTGAATCGGGGGTGGCCAAACCCTTGGACATCCTCAGGACTCGCGCCAATCAGCACCTGCTGGGGGGTCTCTTGGGTCGGATCGAGAAGTCCTAGGGCATTCCGGAACGGCGGAACCACCCGGTCGCCTTGGATGAACTCTTCAGGCACATTGCGCGGATCCAGAAACTTGAAGCCTTGGATGGAGTAGGCCACTCGCCCGTTGCGGTCGACGTCAAACTCGATCCGGTCACCTGCCGCGACCGGGATCGGAGCCGCCAAGCTCGACCCGGCGGGTCCCTCCACTCGGGCAAGTTTTTGGATGATCAGGACCTCCCCATCGTCTCGGCGCAAGGTCGCGATAACCATCTCGCGATCTTTGCCCCACTTGGCTTCCTTAAAGCTGGTACCCAGATCCCGATACACGGCCTCGAAGGAGCCGACCCCGCCACCCTCTTCATTCTGTGCGGCGGTGTTGCCGATGGGGGGCAAGACTTGCTTCAGCTCTCCGGTGCGAGGGTTGTAGTCTTGGACAAATCCACCCACCGATACCAGGGCCGTGAGCTGGTCCGGATAGCCAGGGGGGCCGAAGGTGATTCGAGCTTTACTCCGCTCCCCGACGCTGCGGACTTCGGTGGTCTCTTTAGCGACATTCCACCGAATAATCTGAAAGACCCCATCCTCGCGATCTCCGACGAAAAAGATGCGGTTCCCGTCGGGTCGCCACGCGAGGTCCTTGTCGGTGCTTCCATCCTTGTAGTCGGGGGAATCCACGCGCTTTCCGTCAGCGGTGAAATACACGGCGTGAGCCCCATCGGGCAAGAGTTCCACGGCTGCGATGGCACCCACCGTGTTGGCCACGCCGGTGTCCGGGTCCTTCAGGAAGTTCTCGAGGGCTCGGTAGCCAACGTAAAGGCCCAAGATCGTAAAGAGCCCTAGGGCTGTTCGAGTAGCGATCCGCTTACTGCTCACGCGGTCAGTGATACCCCGTGGCCTAGCCTGCCTTTGGGAAGATCGACCTTGGAGCCTTAAAATCTTCCCACCAACCGAACCAGGCGACGTCGGTCGCCCCAATCTGCCACTGCTTGACGGTCCACTTTCCCTTTGACTTCACGAAGAGAGCGCAGACCCAATCGTCAAAGATTCCCTCTTGGACCTGGTCCCACAGTTCGGTTCCCCGATAATCGAAAGCCTTGCCGTTCGGTTGCTGCGGGACACCCATCATGAACGCCCAGTCTCCCTCGACCGAGAGGTGATTCACTTTCCAGACAACGGGCTTGTTCGCCAGCACCTTTTTCGTTGCGCTGCGGAGCGAATCCATGAGTTCCTTTCGCACCTTGCTGCCCGGCTTGGGGGTGGTCGGTGCGGCAGGAGCGAGGACGACCGCGAGCAAAAATAACCCCAACGCGAACGATTTCATCTCCTCATTTTAGATGGAGTTTCCGCTTTTGCGACCCTTTGAAACAGGGTTTTCGGCCCGAAGAGTGGACTTTTTTCTACCACTGTGGGTATAGTCACTACGTCCGCAGGGTTGTGATCCTCGGGAGTTTCGATCGATTCGGTCGTAGTTGGTCCAAAGGCGGACCCGTTGACTCCTTATTTTTCCGACCGAATTGCCCACGAGAATGGCGGACTTGCTCGTGCGCCTTTTAGATCTACACGACAGCCCAAGTTTGGGCCTCCCGATTAACAACCAATCAGAATCCATGTCTCAAACCCAAAACTGCAGTGGCTTTGAAGCCCTGCCGCTAACGGCCGATTTGTGCCGCCTGCTGACCGAAAACAACCTCATCACCCCCACTCCCATCCAAGCGGCTGCCATTCCGATCGCAGCCGAGGGCCACGACGTTATCGGGATCGCCCAAACCGGCACCGGCAAGACGCTCGCCTTCAGCTTGCCGATGGTGCAAAACCTTGCCCCCGGGCAGGTCGGCCTGATCCTTGCGCCAACCCGTGAACTCGCCCTCCAGATTCAAGAGACCCTCGACAAACTCCGGATGCGAAGCGTCCTGATCGTCGGAGGGGCCAGCATGCACGTCCAGGTCAAGCAGATCCGGATGAAGCCCCAAGTGATCGTCGCCACCCCCGGCCGCTTGATCGACCACCTTCAGCAAGGAACGATCCGGCTCGACCGAGTGAAGGTCCTCGTCCTGGATGAAGCCGACCGGATGCTCGATATGGGCTTCTTGCCCGCTATTCGCCGGATCCTCACCGAGGTTCCCGGCGAGCGCCAAACCATGCTTTTTAGTGCGACCATGCCGCGCGAAGTCGAAGACCTGGCCCGAGACTTCATGTCCGATCCGCAGAGGGTTGAAGTAAGCCCGCCCGGCACCGCCCCCGAGCTCGTCGAACAGCAGATGATCTATGTGAAGTTCGAGGAGAAGCAATCCAAGCTCGCCGAACTTCTCTATGACAACGCCGGATCGGTGCTCGTCTTCGCCCGCACCCGCCACGGAGCTCGAAAGCTGACCAAGGTCATCCAGAACGACGGTCACCAAGCGGCGGAAATCCATGCCGACCGAACTCTGGCTCAGCGACGCGAAGCCATCAATGGATTCAAGACCGGCCGGTACCGCGTCCTCGTGGCGACCGACATCGCGGCCCGCGGGATCGACGTCAAAGGAATCTCCCTCGTCATCAATTACGATCTTCCCGACCAGAGCGAGGACTACCTCCACCGTATCGGTCGAACCGGACGAGCCGGGGCGACTGGTCGAGCCGTCTCGCTAGTTTTGCCCGACCAGAAGGGCAAGGTGCGGAGCATCGAGAAGCTCCTCGGCGTTTCGCTCACCGGCGATAGGATCCCACAGGGCGAACGATCGAACCGACGGAACTCCGAAAGCTTTGACAAGGCCGTGGTCCATGCCCCGGTCGAAGAGCCCCGCCGACGCGAAGAGCAACCAGGATTCTGGGAGCGCAGAGAGCGACCAGCTCGGGATGAGTCCCGTAGCTGGGAGAACCGCGGTGGCAACCGACCCCAGAACCGAGACAACAACCGACCTTGGGAAAATCGAAGCAACGACCGACCCCAAAACCTAGAAAACAACCGATCTTGGGAAAACCGGAATAACGACCGACCCCAGAACCGGGACAACAACCGACCTTGGGAAAATCGGAGCAACGACCGACCCCAGAACCGAGACAACAATCGACCCTGGGAAAACCGGAGCAACGACCGACCCCAAAATCGAGACAACAATCGGCCTTGGGATAACCGAAGCAACGACCGTCCCCAAAGCCGCGATAACAATCGGCCCTGGGAAAATCGGAGCAACGACCGACCCCAGAACCGAGACAACAACCGACCTTGGGAGAACCGAGGCAACGACCGACCCCAGAACCGGGATAACAACCGACCTTGGGAAAATCGAGGCAACGATCGACCCCAAAACCGAGATAACAACCGACCCTGGGAAAATCGGAGCAACGACCGTCCCCAAAGCCGCGATAACAACCGACCTTCGGAAAATCGAGGCAACGATCGACCCCAGAACCGGGACAACAACCGACC
>DDSL01000104.1 GCA_002343825.1 Chthonomonas sp. UBA2391 | reverse complement strand
GACGGCGGCCATCTTGATCGTGATGCCGCGTTCTCGCTCTAGGTCCATGCTGTCGAGCATTTGTTCCTGGGCGGTGCCTCGGATCAATCCACAGCGCTCAATAACCCGGTCGGCGAGAGTGGACTTGCCGTGATCGATGTGCNNGTTGCGAATAAGGGATTGGTCCATGAAGTCGAGTTTGGGCCTCACCGCATTCTACCGCCCGGCTCGGTCAATCAGCATCAAATTGTGCGCAGAAGGACTAAGCTCAACGCTCTGTGATCGAGCGGGAGAGAATTGCTCCGGTTTTTGCGTCCAATAATCAGAGGTTGTCATGAAAAAGGCTCTTTGGATTATTGTGGGACTCGTCACCGCATTCACAATCGGGTTCGGTGTGTTGGCTTTCCGGGGAGCCAACAAGTCCGACAAGGTCCTGATTGCCGAGGCCCTAGACGAGGCGATCCAAGCTGCCCGTGATGGTCGCCCGGGACCGGTTTTGGACTTCATCAGCGGTCGGGCCGAGCTCGATGGCAAGTCAGGCGTGAGTCGGGCCCAGATCGCTGACTACATCCGGAAGAATAAGCCCGACGTCAACTTGGCGAATCGTGAACCCAAGATTGACGGAACGACGGCGACCATCGTGACCCCGGTTGAACTGGAACTTCGCATTTTGACTTTTCAGCAAAAGATTCCGATTCCCGAGGCAGTCATCACACTCGAGCGAGAGAACGCGACAATTTACGGCGTTATTCCTACTCAAAAGTGGCGGGTGGTGGATGTCTCCACAAATTCTTCTTTCGCCCCGGAACTTTGGACCCAATAATTAGACTTGGTATTATTGTGCGATGCACTGGGGATTTCCGTCTCTAGGGCAAGGCGGTTGCGTGGCCGCTGCACAAAAAACACAACTCTAGGAGAAAACATGAAGAAATTTCTGACTCTGTTCGTCATCAGCGCTCTGGGCGCTGCCTTCCTTGCTGGCTGCTCGCCGAAGGCCGAAGAAGCCGCCGGTGATGCTGCTGCCGCTGGAGCCGATGCCGCCAAGGCCGGTGCTGATGCCGCTGCTGCTGGTGCCGACGCTGCTGCCGCCGGTGCTGATGCTGCCAAGGATGCCGCTGCCGGTGCAGCTGGCGAAGCCGCTGCTCCTGCTGCTGGCGAAGGCAAGTAATCGGGTGTCTCTCGGATAAGACCGAGAGACTCTCTCACGTTGGCCCTGATTCGAATTCTCGAGTCGGGGCCAATGTGCTTTTAGCCGATGAACTTGTAACCAACGCCCCGAACGGTGACGAGCCGCTGAGGGTTGGAAGCGCTAGACTCGATCCGCTCTCGGAGCCAGCGAATGTGGACGTCGACCGTGCGGGCCGAGACGAAGCTCTCTGGCCCCCAAACCCGGTCCAGGAGGGTGTCGCGAGAGAACACCTGGCCTTGATGTTTGGCCAAGAAGTACATGAGGGCAAACTCCTTGGGCGAGAGGTTCATCGACCGACCGTCGATTGTTGCCTCATGAGTCTTGGGATCAATGCGGATATTCCCACACTCAATCACCTCTTGGGGATTTTCGATCCCACTTCGACGCATCACGGCCTTGACCCGAGCTGCGAGTTCCCCTAGATTGAAAGGCTTAACGATGTAATCGTCGGCGCCGATATCGAGACCGGCGATGCGGTCTTCTTCACTGGCCCGTGCCGTGAGGAAGATAATGGGGACCTTACTGTCCCTGCGGATAGCCTTGCATAGGTCCAATCCCGACCGACTTGGTAGCATCACGTCGAGCACCAGAAGATCCGGTTTGGCTTGCCGGAAGATTCGCATCCCCTCTTCTGCCGACTCGGCCGTGAAGACGGTGAAACCCTCGCGACGCAGTTTCGTCTCGACGGTCTCCAAGATTGTTTGCTCGTCGTCTACTACCAGTACCTTCATGTGGCGATGATCTCTACGTTCGCTCGCGGAACGCAGACCACATCGCCATTCTCCAGTTTGGCCATCAACACCCGCACTTCAGTCCCCGATTCGACGACCTGCAATTGTGCGGGGAGTTCTGTGACCGTTCCGAGCTGACCAAAGTAGGGCTCTCGAATGATCCGAACCGAAGCTCCGATACCGAGTTCTCCTCCAGTCGCTGCAACGTGCGCGCTCCCAGTGTTCTCGAGCGGCACGATGATCTCGGGTCGGATGACTCCGGCCCGGATCTGGGTTGCCCCATTCATGCTCGCCCTCTTTCCCTCAAGTGAGGCGAGCAGTTTGAAAGTTCGGTCTGCGATGGCGAGGGTGCCAAAGCCCTCGGTGACGAGGACGGTGAGAGGGATGGGCTCTTGGCCGGTGATGGCCACGCCGATGTCATATCCCAAAAATTCGATGAGGTCAGCATCACGGATTCCTCCCGCGATGAGGCCGATAACCCCTTTTTCCATCGCCTTCTTCAGGGCTCCGGCGGTGATACAAGCTCCGCCGACGAGAATCTTGCCGGCATCGTCTTCGCGAATGTGTTGGACGTCGAGCACTTCGGTATTGCTCTGGACCGCCATCCGGATGACTCCGTCTCGTTCTCCACCGATCCCAAAGATGCCCTGGACCATAGCCCCGCGAGTCTCGATGATGGCCCCTTCTTCATCCATGATGTCGGCGACGGTGCCACTGACGTAGGCGTTGATGTCCACCGGAATACTGGGCTCTCGAACGAGGATCTGGCCGGTGATTTCGGAGATCGCCTCGACAGTACCGCCAAAATCACTGACGACGGATGACTTAAAGAAGCCGAAAAAGCCCTTGGTCTCCGCGATCATCTGACTCTTCTCGATGGGATCCCCTTCCTTGAGATTGACAAAGTTTCGAATCTCCTTGGCGTCGACTCCAAGCTTCTCGGTCAACTTGATCGTTTGAAGAATCCCCGGCAGAAGGGCCCTGGCCACCACCGATTCTGGGGTGACGGCGGCACCGGCCTGAACCAAGACCTCCCCCTTGATCGGGAGACGACGAGTTTTGCGGACGATGATGTCGCCGCTGACGGTAAGGCCGGGTGTGTATGCGCTGCCCACTGGTTGACGTTCCTCCAAACACGGCGCAACAACGCGCCGAGCTCTTAGTTTATCTCAGACCGTACTTTCAAACTGCCCGCCTCCCAGAGGAATAGCGCTTCGAATGCTACAGAGATTCGGTTAAGAGATCGTTAACACTTGCTCCGTAGAGTTGCTAGTCTGAGAAAGCGGCGCACTCGTTGAGGGAGCCCGCCAGGTGCTTGGAGCTGGCCTCGCGCACGATTTTTCCATGCCCATCCACAAACAGAAGGGCCGTTCCTCCGAGGTGCCACCGAGAAAATCGGTCGAAGAGCGGATGAAAAAATCCGTCGTTGGTCGGCGTATCGCCCTCCGGATTCGCCTCACGACCAGTTCCTTCTTCTCCCAGAAGCATCTGGCCGGAGGGCTCGCCAACCGCGCCGCCCGACTTGCTCGGGTTGATGCCGAACTGGAACTCTCCGCCCACCAAGCACCCATTGAAAGCATAGGATTGGGTCGAGCGGCCCCGCAGCGGATCGTTCTGCGAGATATAGATCTGCTCATTCTTGACGTAGGGGTAGAGGCCACCTCGTTTCGGTTGGAATTGACCGGGGACAAAGCTCCCGAACCGGCTGTAGAAGCTCCAACCCCCAAGTCGACCCTCGCCCTGAATCCCTTCGGTGGACAGAGGGAGCACGTCATCGTGGTCGCCTTGGTACATCAGGACGGCAGCGCCGAGCTGCTTGAGTCCAGACAATGTAGCGGTCGTTCGAGCACTTGACTTGGCCCGGGCAAAGACCGGAAACACCAGGGCGGCGAGGATCGCGATGATGGCAATCACAACGAGTAACTCAATGAGGGTGAAGGCTCTCTTCATCGGACTCTCCTCAGGGAGTACTCATTGCGCATCTGGAATGGTTGCGTCCCCGTTCGCACTTCGCGACGGAATGTAAAGCGGTCGCCCTGAACTTCGATCGTTTCTCGGGCCTCCACCGGCTGACCACCGTCCGTCGCGTCTTTCACTGTCATCACGAGCTTCCCGCCTTTGTTACTGATGAACTCTTTGCGACCCGAGACGCGATTTCGTTGAATCTCAGGATTAAGGATCAGAAGGTCTCCCGTCTTGGAATCCAGTTCCAGCTCAACCGAGTCCACCCGGTTATCCCCCGGGAAGATCGACCGGAATTCGAAACGGCGCGAATTGGGGATCGGGGTCAGGTCGGCCCGCATCTCCATCCTCACAATTTCGTTGGACTGAAAGTCCCGGTAGGTCAGGGTCCCTTGCCAGTTTCCGAGCATCGGCTGGAAGAACGCACGATTCTCGGCGTCATCGACGACCGGTGGCCGGGTGTGGGAATAGACGAGGCCGCCTCCGAGCAGGACGAGGGCGACCGAGGCCGTTGTGATGATCTTGGTTGTGGTTGTGGCCAAGGCGATTGTTGCTCCTTTTGCCAGGCTGGATGTCGCCCCCGCTCCCGCCGCTGGCCCAGCCGGGAAAAAGGGTGAAACCTTGGTGAGGAAGTCCAGAGGAATCGAGGCAGCGGCGTTTTGCTCAAGGCTCAAGCCGAGAGCCGTGACCGGAACCGTCATGCCCAGCCTCGAGAGCTGCTTCCGGAGACGCTCCAACGACCGCTGGATTCTCATCCTTGCGGTGTTTTCGGTGACCCCGAGTGCGGTCGCGACTTCGGCCTGACTCTGACCCTCGATGAATCGAAGGAGGATGGCCTTTTGGTCGGCTTCTCTGAGGCGACTCAGAGCGAGATTGAGTCTCGGCTCCAAGTCTTCCCAGATCTCCGAATCGGGTTCCTTTGGGGTGTCTTTCCTCATGGACGCTTGGACCTCGTAATGTTCTCGGCGCAGATTTTGCCGCTTGAGATTGCGACAGATCAGCCGGCACGCGGCGAAAAGCCACGATGCCAGACTGCCTTCTCTTTGGAGCCCGTTTGCTTTTTGGCTCAGGAGCAAAAAGACGGCCTGGCTGGCATCTTCAGCGAGGGTTGCATCCCCCAATTCGCGGCGACAAGTGGCGAGGACCATCCCTGCGTGCCGGTGGATCAGTTGGCGAAACGCCTCTTGATCTTGGTCGCGGACAAAGCGTCTTAGGAGTTGGTCGTCGGTCAATGACATCGCGGTATGGGGGAACTTCTCCTGGTTAGGTTTCAAGTGGGCAATGTCCACTCCTTCCTCCAACCGCACAGAATTTGACCCGTCGTCAAGAATTTTTTCTCAGGGGAGAGATTCTTGACGCCTGGCCGACTAACTCAGAATGGCTCTAAGGTAAGCCCCGGTGTGGCTCTCCTCGGTTGAGGCCACCTGCTCAGGCGTCCCCATCGCGACGACTCGGCCGCCGCCAGTTCCGCCCTCGGGTCCCATGTCGATGATCCAGTCCGCGCACTTGATCACGTCGAGGTTGTGCTCGATGACGAGAACGGTGTTGCCTTGATCAACCAATCGCTGGAGAACGGCCAATAGTCGGCGCACGTCTTCGAAGTGAAGTCCGGTGGTCGGCTCATCCAGGATATACAGGGTGGCCCCGGTGCTACGCTTGCTCAGTTCGGCGGCGAGCTTGATCCGTTGGGCTTCACCTCCACTGAGGGTGGTCGCGGGTTGGCCCATCCGCACGTAGCCAAGTCCCACTTGGACCAGAGTTTCCAGCTTGCGGAAGATCTTGGGAATGGGCCGGAAAAAGTCACAGGCCTCCTCGATCGTCATCTCCAGCACTTCAGAAATGTTTTTGCTCTTGTAGCGCACATCAAGGGTCTCGCGGTTGTAGCGTTTGCCTTTGCACACCTCGCAGGGGACATAGACATCGGGCAGAAAGTGCATCTCGATCTTGATGATGCCGTCGCCGCGGCAACTCTCACACCTTCCACCCTTAACATTGAAGCTGAATCGGCCATTCTTGTACCCCCGCATCTTGGCGTCAGGAGTCATGGCAAAGAGTTCGCGGATCATATCGAAGGTGCCGGTGTAGGTGGCGGGATTGCTTCTTGGGGTCCGCCCGATCGGGCTCTGGTCAATGTCAATCACTTTATCGACCTGCTCGATCCCTTCGACCGCATCGTGGGGCTCCCAAACGCCCCGGGTGCCATACACCTCGTACATCAGTCGAGGGAAAAGGGTGTCTTGCACCAGAGTGGATTTCCCACTTCCGCTAACCCCGGTGACGCAGACGAAAAGTCCGAGCGGGATCGCGGCATCGACCCCCCGGAGGTTGTGCCCTCGGGCATTGCGGATGACCAACCAGCCGCTTGACATGTGGACGAGATTCTACTCGATGGACGCATCATTTCTCACTGTTCGGCGGTTAAGCGTGCGGGAGGGATCCTCATTCTCCGTCCGTGATCGAAGACTTTTTGCATGTGAATTAATTCATTTCGGGCAAGCCGGGCGACCTGGGAATCAAACGTGACGATTTGCTTGCGATCACGTTCAAAGTCATATCGTGTCCGGCTAGATCATGACGCAAAGCAATAAATGAACGCTATCGCATTCATTTTGGTGAAATTGACGAAAGATGTTGCCCGAAAAGAACAAAATGTAATTGAAAGCGTGCAAACTGATGTGAGGGGAGCGTAGAATAGTGAGGAAGACACTAAATGAATGCGGTCGATAGCAAAACATTGGGAAGATGAAGAGCAACTGAGTCCAAGATTGCGACTGGTCCGCGATGTTGCCGTGGCGGTTCGACAACGCCGGAAAGCCTTGGGGATGAATCAGACAGAGCTCTCTCTGCTCGCCGGTTGCGGACGTCTTTTTGTCTCGGAACTTGAGCGGGGGAAAGAGACCCTGAGGCTGGACAAGCTTCTCAATGTGCTGGAAGTCCTCGGACTCAATCTCACGCTGACTTCGGGGCGGGGGCCCTTGATCGTTGCAGAAGACCTCAGAACTCCGTACGACGGCTAGTCTCCCCATCTATTGGCGAGAGACCTACGCGGCCGACCTTGTCCGAGAACCGGAGGGAGCATCCTTTGTCTATCGCCAGGAGTTCCTGGCGAGCGACGAAAAGCCTCCCCGGGGCGTGGCAAGGAGCTTGCCCTACGCCAAGAATCCGAACCTGAATTGGGGAGTCAACCTCCATCCTTTCTTTGCCAACTTGCTTCCGGAGGGCCTTCGGCTGGTGGCGGTCAAAGATCGAGCCGGAACCAGTCTCGACGACCTCTTCACCCTCCTGGCCGCAGCGGGTCCGGATGTGATTGGCGATGTGTACCCACGGACCGAAGACGCGGTGGACCGCTATGCCATCGACCTCGGCTCCCCCGAGGACATCGACTTCTATGAGTCTGCGGCCGCTCTACAAGGCGGGGTCTCGGACGCTAGCCTTCCCGGGGAGCAACCCAAGCTTTCGGCCGCCGTTCGCACCTTTGCTGCCCGGCTTTCAAGCCAACAACTGGCGATTCTCAAGCTTTCGCCAGAACGCTATCCCCGCCTAGTCGAAAACGAAGCTTTCTGTCTGGCGCTGGCCCGCGAGTGTGGCCTGACGACGACGGAGGCTAAGATCATCCACGACCGCCATCACCAGACAGGACTCTTGGTGAAACGGTTTGACCGGGGCGGGTTAAGGATGTCGGGATCTTACGAGCGGTATCACTTTGAGGATGCTTGCCAACTCTTAGGTGCGTACCCAGCGGACAAGTACCGTCTAAAAATGGAAGCGGTGGTAGAGGCCGTGCTTGACTCCGTGCCCGCAGGCCCGAGGGAGTTGCTTCGCCTGATGGAGCAGTATGCCTTTAGCTACCTAATCGGCAATGGGGACCAGCATGGCAAGAACATCGCGATCGCTTGGAACCCGAAGCTGCGCGCGCCTGAACTTTCGCCGATCTACGATGTCGTTTGTACGCTCTTCTATCCCGGACTTGATCACCGAATGGCGCTCCCGATGATGGGCCGCGACGATAACTTCCGGCTACGGTACTTTGTCGAATTCGGCCAACGGAATGGGATCCCCGAGCGAGCGACGAGCGTGGCTTTGACGAAGATCCACAACAAGCTCGCCGGGGCACTGGAACGACTGAGCGAACTCGGATTCGACGAAAAGCGGACGGCATTTGTAAAGAAAGAGCTCCGCCGTAGGCTGGAGCTCTTCCTGACTTGATTGGAGGCAAGACCTTAGAGGTACCCATTCCCGAACTTGAGCGAGAAGTTCGGCGCAAACCCTGTTCGTGGCCCGCGGAAGAACAGGTTCACCCGAGTCGAACGACCGGCAGCCAGGCTACTCGCGATTCGAATTCCCTGACTAGTCGGATCTTGGAGTGAGGGCACTCCGCCGACCAGGGTCGCCGAGTTCCCCGGCTTTACCATCAGGTGGATCGGGCCGTTGATGTTGGCCAGAGCCTTGACCTCGACCATGATCGACCACTCATCGCGACCCACCGGCTCGACCGAAAGTCCCTTCACTTGGCTGATCTGATAGTTGGCAGCAGGGACTGCGCTGGAAGCCGTGAGCGTCACGATCTGGGCCAAGTTGAGGTTGACCGAGTTCGTCCCCGGATCTCCGATCACACTCGACTGAGCGGGAAGGAACTGGTTACTCTGCCACGGGTTGGGCAGGGGCCGCCCGCCATAGACCTCGAAGTTGGGGTCGGTATAGAGGAGCGTCGAACCTGACTCACCTGTCGTCCCGAGCCCTACGATGACTCCCAGCTGAGCCGGTCCCGTGACCCCATTCGGATAGAGATCGCGGAGCCGGATTGCGGTCTCCCATCCCCTTGGAGATTCGCCTGAGTTCATTCGAGGCGTGTATCCCATGAGAGCCGGAATCCCAGTGAACCACTGTGGATTCTGAAGGCGGAAGGCACCCGCCTCGGCCCCGACCGTGAAGGGTCGGACAAGTCCTCCGCCAAGAGGGGACTCGGGAGCACTATTGAGTTGCGAGTTTCGCAAGTAGCTCAGGCCAAATTCGGCACCAAAACCGGGAGGCGCAGTCCACCGGCGATTGCTGAGAAGGCGGGTGGCCGGACCCGAGTCGTCCTTGAGGGTTGCAAAGTTGGTCACCCCCGTCGAGGATCCGGGGTCGGTATCGAGAAAGGCCATGAAGCCGTTCATAAGGCTCTCGCTCGGATCGACCCGCCCCGCAACGCCCAGGTACACGTACTCCGAGTCATTGCTGACGTAAAGCAGGTCGGCCCGGTTAAAGGTGGAACTCGCAGTCCGTTGTTGGGTGGCACGCAGATTGCCCGTGATCAGGCCCTCGATCGGCTGGCCACGGTAGGTGCGGTTGACAAAGAAGAAGATGTCGAACTCGCTGAACAAGCCGGGGCGACTTCCGGTGTTGTTAAAGACCCGGACCTTGGCCGTATGGAGACCATCTTCCAGACCTCGGAGGTCGACATTTTCGAGGAGGAACTGCCCGTTCGCTCGTTTGGTCATCGGCAAGAACCCATCCGCCAGACCCTCTCCCGTGTTGGCCAGGGGCTGACGACCACCCATTGCGATTCCTTGGTTGAACCGGATAATGGCGCTGTGCCCAAGCGAGGTCGTATCCACCCGGACGTTCATAAAGTCTCCGGTCACCGAATAGGCCTCATACTGCTTGGAGATACCGTGGGTGCCCTTGGGCAGGTCGTAAGTTTGCTTCGGTAGCTCGGTAATCACCTCCGCCCCGGTGCGGCTGATCGTGAGCCCCGGTTCGGTGAGCCTGACCGGCGGAGTCCCCGCCAGGGGCTTTGCCGTCACGGGCACGTAGATGTTGAATCCACGCGCGTTGTTGTTGTTTTGCCCTTGGCTATTGCTAGGCGTCGTGATCGTGACTCGGCGATCGCTGCCAACGGTGACGTTGGGAGATTGTCCGGTGAGGTCCTCAAGGACCGTTCCTGGCTCGAATGCGGTTTGGACGTTCGCCGTGAGACTCGTGAAGTCCCCTCGGCTGTTGAGAGCGACAAGCATGAGGCTCGAACCAGCCGATTGCCGCTCATAGATGTAATGGTTCTTGCTGACAAGCCGGTTGACGAGCGATCCTCGGGCAAAGCGCCGGCGAGCATCGAGCAGAAGGGGCACGACGTCGTTCGGATTTCCGAGACTATCGCCCCGGCCCGGACGCGGGAAGTTGGACCAGTTGTTTGGCTGGATGTTATTGCCGTCGTAATAGACCTTCGTTCGCCCTGGCCGGGTCAGCGTAAAGGCATGGGCAAGGTTGTTGCTCTGAGGCGGCCCACTGTCGTGACTTTGGACAAACGAGACCCCCACGAGCGGACTCAGGCCGCCATTCTGATAAGCCATCCCGATACTGTCGGTTCCGTAGCTGTTGCTCAGGGCCGCTCCAAGGTCCCCAAAACCTTGGCTGTTGAAGATGTCGTTGAACTTGAAAAACAAGGGGAAGTCCAGCAGGTTCATGCCCGTCTTGGCGTATTCCCGATTGGCGTAGCTGTCGCCGGTGAAGTTTTCGCCAAAGATCGTGAGATCAGGCTTGATCGCGTAGAGGTAATTCAGCAAGTCCCCTTCGCTAAAAGAGTCCCCGCCGGTGGGTTGATCCGGTGCATATCCGAGGAACGGGGTCGGAATGTGCTTAACGGCATCGAGCCGGAACCCATCGAATCCGATGGTCTCGACCAACCACCGAGAGAACCTCTTCAGATACTGACGCACGTCCTCGTCGACCGGGGTGAACGTCCCGGGGTAGTACTGCGGAACCTGGTGGCGAGTAAAGACGGGCTTGCCCGATCCGCTCCAACTGGCGTAGCTGGGAATGTTGAAGGCTCCGCTTTGAGTGTTGTTTCCGTCCTCGTGGGCAAAATCGGTCAGCCCAACGAGGTCGTAGTTCCACATATCGAAACTAAAATCGGTGGCAACACTGAAGTTGACCTCGTTGTTCTGCGTGTCGGCGGAGGACCGGATGTGGAAGTCTTCTGGAATCAGACCCGGGTAGCGGTTGATGGGAGAGCTGGCCCGGTTGTCCATGTGGTTCAAAACCAGATCGCAATAGACCTCCAGTCCCATCCGCTTGGCGACTCGCATGAACTCCTGGAGCTGCTGGGTCGTGCCGTACTTGGTTCGCATCGATCCCGCCTGGCGACGGTCGCCGAGGTCAAAGAGATCGAAGGGGTTGTATCCGACGCTGAATCCGCCCCCGCCGCCCTTGCTGGGCGGAGGAATATAGATCGCGCCGTATCCGGCCGCGACGACCTCGGGGAGACGCTTGGTCATCGTGACGTAATCGGTCTCGTACCACTGGAGGATCGCCGACTGGTCGGGATTGGGGCTGCTGCGGACTAGATAGCCAAAGTTCGAACCGCCGTTACTATCGATCGCAGAGGACCCTTGCCACTGCTCGCCACGGATGTAGAAATCCACCCAGGTGTTCTTCGGGAACTGAGGCAGGACTAAGTACCACTGGCTATTGTTACCGACATTACGGTCGAACGTGAATACGTATTCCCGGCTCGATTGCCAACGGTCGGTGGTGACCACAGCGACCACTCGTTGGTTGGCCGCGATCGGCCAGGTTTGCGTGGTGATGGTCATGCTCTGACCGGCATCCAGAAAAGCCCCCCGTCTCGGGTAGGCATTCCCACGCTCAAAGAGCCCCGTGTTGCCGACCCATTGAACAGACCAGCCAACACTTGGTAGGACCGCGCACACGGCGGCTACGGAAATCGCAACATTGCGAACCATGACGACTATTATAAACGCACTTTTGCAAAAGTCCGTCCGCTTTTTGCGGAACCTCATTACTAGGTTTCTAGTCGAGGGTTCGGATGCGCCAGAGGATCCACGTCACGAAGATCCCGGCCCCGGTCAGAATGGCCCACGTCGTCGGCTGAGGCACGAGCAACGCCGTCAGACCCAAGCTGCCCCAGAGGAAGAAGAGCGCGATCCGCTTGGTGCGGGCTTTCATCGCCCGATGTTGGTTCCAGTGGGTCAGAACCGGTCCGAACAGGCGATTGGTCAACATCCAGCGCTCAAGCCGGCGGCTGCTCTTTTGGAAGCAATAGAGCGAAAGGATGAGGAAGACCGTGCCGGGCAGACCGGGAACGATGTAGCCGACCACGCCGAGCGAGAGGAATACAAACCCCAATCCAGCGTAAACCCATCGTTGGGGTCCGCGGGAGAGTTCGGTCGAAGCGGGGCTTGGAACGGCCGACATGGATTCCTCTTCCCCTATTGTGGTTGGGGGATAAGGATCGGCTGATGGTTTGGGCGAGGATTCCTTGCCTCGCATGATGGACCTTTAGTGGGCCACCACTTCGACTGCTTCCGGATCCGGCAAAGTTTTCAGGACTTCCAGAGCGTTGATCGGATTCTCCACCTTTTGGTCCACCAAGATCCGACCATCCTTGAACCGGATGATCCGAGAGCAGTGGTTGGCGACTTCCTCTTCGTGAGTGACGATGACGATGGTTTTGCCCGCGCGGTTGAGTTCCTGAAAGAGGGCCATGATCTCTTCCGTAGTTCGAGAATCGAGGTTCCCAGTCGGCTCGTCGCCCAAGATCATCACCGGATCATTGACGATGGCTCGGGCGATGGCCACGCGCTGTTGTTGGCCTCCGGAAAGTTCATTCGGCTTGTGGTCGATCCGCTGGCCGAGGCCCACTTTTTCAAGCGCCGCCGTTGCTTTGGAAGTTCGATCCTTCGAGCCGGCATACATGAGCGGGAGCTCAACATTCTTGAGGGCGCTGGTTCGGGGGAGAAGGTTAAACGTCTGGAAAACGAACCCGATATACCGATTGCGGATCTCGGCCAACTGGTTGTCGCCAAGTTTGGCCACCTCTTCCCCGTTCAGGTAGTACTCGCCGGCCGTGGGCCGGTCAAGACAGCCGAGAAGGTTCATAAAGGTGGACTTGCCGGAGCCTGAGGGCCCCATGATCGCGACGAATTCACCTTCGTTGATGGTGAGCGTGGCATCGCGAAGGGCATGGACCACCATGTCCCCCATGACGTAGTCCTTGGCCAAGTTTCGAGTTTCGATGACAGCGCTCATATCAAGTTCTTACGCAGTTATTCGTGTCGCAGCGCCTCAATGGGCTGAAGTCGAGAGGCGCGGATCGCCGGATAGAGGCCAAAACAGACCCCTACCAAGGCACTGAATCCGAAGGCAGTGATGACCGCCTGCGGGTTCACGACCGGCGGCACCTGGAGTGCCTGGCTTACAAATCGGACGGCGACAGCCCCGAGGGCCATGCCGATCAATCCACCCAAGACGCACATCACGACGCTCTCCAAAAGGAATTGCGTGAGGATGCCCTCGCGCTTAGCGCCGATCGCCTTGCGCAAACCGATCTCGCGGGTTCGCTCGGTCACCGAGACCAGCNNCCAGCATGATGTTCATGATGCCGATCCCTCCTACAAGTAGCGAAACGCTGGCGATGCCGGCGAGAAGCAGTCCGAGAAGGCGCGACTGGGTTTGGATCTGCTCGATCATGTCGCCTTGGTTAAAGACCCGAAACTGGTTCTCCCCAGCGGCTGACCGCCGGGTTTCGGCCAAGACATCCTCGATCTGGGTTTGGGTCAGGATCATGAGGTCCGTGTCTTTGGCTTGGATCGAGATCTGATCGAGGGTGGTCTTTCCGAAGAGACGTCGCTGACCGGTCTTGAGGGGGATATAGATCTGGTCATCGGGGTTCATGAACCCCGAGCCGCCCTTGTAGTTGATGACTCCCACCACCTCGTAGTTCTGACCGCGGATCTTGATCGTGGAGCCGATGGCGTTTTCTTGGCCGAAGAGCTGATCGTAGACCTGCCACCCCAGGACGGCTTTGCGCTCCATCATCTCGTTGTCTTCGACCGTAAACCACTGGCCCTGGAGCATCTGGGTGGCGTTGCGGATAATCGCCATCTGGGGTTCGACCCCCATGATCTGAGTTTGGGTGTTTCGGTTGCCGAATTTAGCGGTCCCGCCGCCCCGAACCGCTCCCGAGATGAGCTCAACTAAGGGGACACGCTGCTGAATCCTTTCGACGTCTTTCTCATCCAAAGGGACGTTCGCCGCAGACCCACCGCTGGATCCGCCCCGTCGCCAGTCGGGCATGACGGTGATCATGTTGGTGCCCATCAGCTGGATATTCTCCAGCGACTTGCGCCGAGTACCCTCGCCGATCCCGATCATGGCGATCACGGAGCCGACGCCGATCACCACCCCGAGCATGGTCAGAACGGAGCGGAGTTTGTTCGCGGCGATCGCACGGACC